>NZ_JANSJD010000028.1:0-32139 GCF_047462395.1 Synechococcus sp. H55.7 | reverse complement strand
TGCACGAGCGGAATGCGCACAACTTCCCGCTGGATTTGGCGGCGGTGGAAGTGGCGCCGGCCATCCGTGGCTAATCCACTCTTGACCGAGTAGACTACTCCTTCTTGAGTCCCCTGGCAGATGCCGGGGGATTTTTTTCTTCTACTGCCCCCTCCAATCTTTCTACCCAGGTGGGAGACCAAAATCGGCAAACGGTTTACCAGGACCTTTCCCCCAGTTTTTTCCAGTTAGAGTAGGGCTATTGCATCTGCAGGTAAAGGATATGGCGATCATTTCTTCTCGGGCTGTGGGGGCTGAGGATCCCGGGCAGCAGCAAAAGAGTTCTGCTTGCAGAGAAGGGATGGAGTTCCGCTCCCAGAACCGGGGCCGGCAAGCCGATGAGCTGTTGCAGCCACAGGCTCAGCCTGGCGAGGCTCAGGAAGAATCCCTGCGCCCGCGCACCCTAGCCGAGTACATCGGTCAGACGGAGCTTAAGGAAGTGCTTTCCATTGCCATTGCGGCGGCCCGGGCCCGCGGTGAGCCTTTGGATCACCTATTGTTCTATGGCCCGCCCGGCCTCGGCAAAACCACGGTGGCTGCGGTGCTGGCGGCAGAAATGGGATCCCACTTCTACATGACCACAGCCCCGGCGCTGGAGAGCCCCCGCGACATTGCCGGCTACCTGGTGCGCCTGAAGCGGGGGGATGTGCTGTTTATCGACGAGATCCATCGCCTGCCCAAAGTGACGGAAGAATTGCTCTACCCGGCCATGGAAGATTTTCGCCTCGATATCACCATCGGCAAGGGTCGCTCGGCCCGCATCACCTCTCTGCCCTTGGAGCGCTTCACCCTCATCGGGGCCACCACTCGCATCGGCGCCCTCACCTCGCCGCTGCGGGATCGCTTTGGCCATGTGCAACGGCTGCGCTTTTATGAGCCCCACGAGCTGGTGGAAATCGTGTTGCGCACTGCCCGTCTCCTGAACACTTCCATCGATCCGGAAGGGGCGACAGAGATCGCCCGCCGTTCTCGGGGCACGCCGCGTATTGCCAATCGCTTGTTCAAGCGGGTGCGCGATTATGCCCAGGTGCGAGGAGATGGCCACATCAGCCGAGAAGCGGCAGCCGCGGCCCTGGAGTTGTTCCAGGTGGATCCTATGGGGCTGGATTGGACAGATCGTAAGCTGCTGACGATCCTGGTGGAGCAGTTTGCGGGCGGGCCCGTGGGCCTGGAGACGATGGCCGCCGTGACGGGTGAGGATCCCCAAACCATCGAAGAAGTCTACGAGCCCTACCTGTTGCAGATCGGCTATCTGCAGCGCACACCCCGTGGGCGGGTGGTTACCCCCGCCGCCCTGCAGCACTTGGGCTACGCAGCCCGTTCCCTCACCCCCAGCCCCTCTCCCACAAGGGGAGAGGGGAGTTAATCTAGCTGCGATCGTTGCTGCCAACAGGGCTGAAACTGGGCACCACCAGCTCGCGGTTTTGCTTAGTGAGGCGGCCATACAGCTCTTGGGTGTTGGGGAAGTTGGCCGCCGGCAAGGTGGGGAAGCGGCGGTAGGGCACTGTATCTTCCCCGAAGAGATCCCGGTACTCTTGGGTATTCAGCAAGGCGCGCACAAAGGCCTTCAAACCCTGGGTGGCCAGGATCTGGTTGTACTTGCGGATCTCCTGCTGGTTCAGGGGCGCGCGGCCCAGGAAGTGCTTGGTGCCCAACTCGATCACCTTGGTGTTGGGATAGGGAGCGTAGAACTCAGAGCGGTACAGTTCTGAACACCCCAGCGCCTCGATGAACTCCTTGACGGTGATCTCGCCGTTGCGCAGCCTGGACTCGGCGGAGCTGAGCTCGGCACTGATGTTGTAAATGTCCATATCTCGCTCAAAGACCTGCCGGTAGGCGGCGCGGATGAGGTTGTTCACCTCGGCTTTGTTGGCCAGGCTGGTGAGCTTGAAGATGGGAACCTCCTGGCGCACCTTGGGCACTCCCTGCTGGGCCCGCCGCTGGATCTCCAGCTCGCCGGAGGGCATATCCTGCGGCTGGCCCAACTTGACAAAGAGGGGGATATCCTCATCGGTGCGAATGGGCTTGAGCGCCGCCATATCGCTGGATCCGGGGCGCATCCGCCGCAACGCCAGGCCGCCGGGGGTGAGGTAGCGCTCGTAGGGCACAATGTCTTCTCCGAAGGCCCGCTGGTACTCCTCGCCGTCGAGGATGGCATCCACCACCGCGTAGAACCCTTGCTTGGAGGCAATGTCGAACAGACGGTTGATCTCCTGCCGCCCGTAGGTGGGCCGGCCCAGCAGCTTGCGGTGGATAAACTCGATGGCTTTGCAAACATACAAGCTGGACCAGTACTTGTTGCGAAAGAGATCCGATTTGGCCAGTTGGCGCACAAACTCTTTGACGCTGATCTCGCCCGACTCCAGCTTGATCTCCCAGCGGGTTAGCCGTTGGCCTTCGTAGGGCACATAGCCATATAGCTGCTGGTAGCAGGCGCGGATCACCGCTTGTGTGGATCCCTCGCTGCCAACAATCCCCGCCCGTGCCCCCAACCGCCGACTGCGATCCCCAGGGGTTTGGGTGAGCTTGAAAACCTTGGGCCCCAAGCTGCCCGGATCCCCTGCCGCCCTGGGATTGGTGCGCTCGTTGGTGAGGGCAAAGCCGCGCCGGATGAGGATGCGCTTGACATCCTTGTTGAAGGGGGCGGGGCTGGCGTTGAGGGAACGGGTCTCCTTGGGGAAGATGGCGCCAAATTGGATCTCCAGCGGGTCGTTGCCGACGCCATAGGCATGCTGATCCGGCAAAGGGCGATTGTAGCGGGCAAAGAGGGTGATGAACTGGGGCACCTTGCGGCGGGGGGCAGCGTAGTTGTAAAGATCAAACTTGGCCCCCCAGTTGGCGCTGGTTTGGGCTTCCACCCCCAGCTTGCGCAGGTAGGGCACCGTCTCCTCGCCGAAGTAGTCGCCGTACTCGCGGCTATCCACCAGCGCATCCACCAGGCCGGCCAGACCCTTGCTGGAGATGATGGAGAAGTAGGTCTGCACTTCCTCGCGGGTTTCTGGGGCCCGTCCTAGGAAGTGGCGGAAGGCCAGCTCCACGACGCGGCTGTTGATGTAGGGCTCGTAAAACTGCTTGCGGTACAGTTCGGATTTGCCCAGGCGGCGGATGAACTCCTTCATGGAGATCTCGCCGTTTTTCACCTTCGATTCCAGGTCGGAAAGCTTGAGGCCGTAGGCACGGCGGATGTCTCGCTCGAACACCTGCCGGTAGGCGGCTTTGATCACGTCTTCTTTCTCGGCGTTGGACAGCCCCGGCTTCATGGCAAAAACGGGCACTTTTTCCGCCGCCAAGTTGTAAATCTGGGGGAGCTGTAGCCCCTGCAGGGGCAGGCCATCGGCGGTGCTGGCGTTGCGCTGCCGCAGCTTATCGGAGGGGGAAGGAGCGATGAACTCGCTCAGCAAGACATCGAAATATTGGTTGATGATGGCCACCGCCTCGGCATCTTTGCGGAAGTAGCCAGCGGCAGCCCGCTTCATTTCTTGAATGGCGACGATGGTGGCCTCGGCGGAGCAGGCGTTTTCGATGATCTCCCGCAGGCCACGGGTGTTGACGGCAATGATGCTGGGATCCCCGGCCACAAGAGCGTAGGTGACGTAGCGCAAGAACCAGCTCAGATCCCGCAGGGACTTGCGCATGTTGGCGGCGCCGTAGCGGGAGATGTTAATGGGGCGGAAGTTGGGGGGAATCTCCACGCCGCTGGCGCTGAAGAGGTTGCGGATGGCCTCGAGGAAGCCGCCGGTGGACTCCACGTAAAAGGCGGTGCCCAACTTAAAGGCTTCCTTCTCGTCCTGAGTGACTTCTGGCCGCTCCAGATAGGCCATGGGCGAGCCCCCCGTGAAGATGCGGTTGGCCGCCCGGCTGACGATGATTTCGGAGTTGGCCGCGATCACTTGGGCAATGTCCAGGCGCTTCAGGCCGCTGGAGAAAAAGTCCTCCAGGCGATCCAACTCGGTACGTCCCAGATAGCGATCCTGCTGTTCTGCCTGGGAGATGGTCGATACGGGCACGGTTTGGTACAGACGGGGGCTGGAAACGACGGTGCCAGCGGATACGTTGATACCCATCGATCTCTTAAACTCCGTTTTATCGAAAAAATGGCCGACAAAGGCTGAGGACGGTGCCCTCCCATCGCGCAGCGGGCCATAGCCTTTGGGGTGAAGAGGCCGACCCACGCTCGAACCGATGTCTCTCCCTGAGCCGAGAAGGATTGATGCCGGAGGGAGAAGCCAAGCCTAGAATACTAGGGGGATGTGCCCAGAGTGGGGGGGTTGTTGCAGTTTGTAACACTGTTTCTCATCCACATAGACATGGCTCCCGACCCGGCTCTGCCCTCACATCCGTTGTTTTCTGTCTCCAGCCTTGAAGACTGGCAACAGGGGCGTTACGAGTGCCTTGTCCAAGCTTTGCAGCAGCAGCTCCAGCAGGGATCCCCCTCCTCAGAGCTGTATTGGGGGCTGGGAGCTGCCTATCTGCTGCTGGGGCGGGAGCTGGAGGCGCAGCTTGTGTGGCAAGAGGGCTTGGCAATGCAGACAGCCGGAGGTGTAGCCGAAGCCGAGGCTGTGCGTGGGTGGGCAAGGGAGCTGCAGGAGCTGGCAGAGGGGCTATGGGAAAAAGGCCATTGGCCGCAGGCGGCGGCTTTGTACCGACAGCTTGTGGAGCAGGGATCCCTTCCTCCCGATCTGGCGGCGCTGGCCGCCCATCGCGTTGGCCTAACCCAAGAGCGCAGCCGGCTGTGGAGCGCGGCAGCGGAGTGGTATGAGCGGGCTTGCCGGTGGGATCCAGCAGCGGCAGAAAGTTCTTGGCGCTGGGGCCTGGCGCTGCTCAAGTTGGGCCGGTTCCAGGAGGCCACCTCGGCCTTGGAGCAAGCCGTGCGGCTGCGGCCGGAGTGGGGGGATCCCTGGGTGCAGATGGGCTTGGCCTGGCTGGATCAAGGGGATCCGGCGCAGGCGGTGCGGTGTTTCCGGGAGGCGGAAGCGCGGGGCACGAAGACGGCAGAGCTCTACAGCTACTGGGCAGAGGCCCAGGTGCGGCTGGATGACCCGCAGGCTGCCTGGGAAAAGTTCCGGCAGGCGGTGGCGGCGGAGCGGGAGTGGCTGCAGGCGTGGTGCGAAGGCAGCGGCAGAGAAAGCCCGCTGCGGTCTGGACTGGAGCAGGCAGGCAGGGGAGAGGGGATCCCCCAGGACCTGGATTCGGCTTGGCGACGGCGCTGGGCTCCGGCAGGCTCTGTTGCCCAGGCCAGCCCCCTTGTAACCGACTCCTGGCCGCTGCCAGCCCAAGGCTACCTCACCACCCGGCAGTGGCATCAGGCCACAGGCGAAGGGGACTACCAAGCACTGGATCCAGGGGAGGTGCTCTGTCTGCAAGCGCCCCCTGTGGCTGATCCGGCCATTGGGCAAAAGCTGCGCCCGCAGCGGATCCCCCTGGCCGAGACTTTTGTGGCCCAGATCCCCCGCGGATCCGTCCATGTGGGCCACTATCCCCGCCACCTCTACGCCAGCTTTGCCAGTGCGGTGCTCACCCGCCGGGGAGAATTGCTGGCCGATGTCTCCCTCAGCTTGCCGCCACCGGAGTTTCTCGACTGGGACTGGGGGCCGGATCACCTGGAACACCACCCCATCTTGAGCTTACCCCACCTGCCGCCGCCGATCCCACTGGACGGCTCTGTCGCCCTCTTGCCGTTGGGAGCGGTCAATTACTTTCACTGGATGGTGGATGTTTTGCCTGCCCTTGATGTCCTGCAGCGGTCGGGCGCCCTCGGAAAAGACATCCCCATCTTGATCCACGGGTATCAAAGAAAACCCTTTCAGGTGCAGAGCTTGGCCGCTTTGGGGATCGCAGCCGAGCCCATCCTCAGCTTCGAGCAGGTGGGGGGATCCCATCTGCAAGCGCAGAACCTGATCGTGCCCTCAGCAGGGGCTCCGGCGGGGTGCTTGACGCCCAGGGGATTGGCGGTGCTGCGGCAACTGGCCCGGCCGAGCTTGTCCAGCGCTCCCTTGCTGCCGCGGCGGATCTACATCAGCCGTCGTGCTGCCCGCTGGCGGCGGGTGATCAACGAAGCGGAGGTGCTGGCGGCTTTGCGCCCCTGGGGATTTGTATCGGTGCAACTGGAAACCCTTTCTCTAGCGGAGCAAATAGCGCTGATGCAAGGGGCCGAGGCGGTGATCGGGATCCATGGGGCGGGCCTGACCAACCTCGCCTTTTGTCAACCCGGCGCCACCGTCATCGAGATCCTGCCCCGCAACGCGGTGCTCCCCTACTTTTGGATCATCGCCCAGGTGGCAGGGCTCAATTATTTCCCTTTGCTGGCGCCGGTCTGCGATCCAGCTTTGGTGGCCCTTCTTGCCAGCCCCGATTTGGATCGAGAAGATGCCTGGGTGCGGATCCCGGACTTGCTCAAGGTGCTGGAACAGACAGAGCTCAATTGATGGTGGGAAAATGCCTTTTTTCGAATTTACGAGAGTTCTGCAAGCCTCGCATTCAAGATGGGATCGGAGGGACTCGAACCCTCACGTTCTTGAGGAACAACGGATTTTAAGTCCGTAGCGTCTACCATTCCGCCACGATCCCCTCTAGCGGCAACAGTACTCTAACAGACCACAGGCCAGCAGGATCAGCCTGTAGGATCCGGTGGTGACCTGATGGGGTTGGAGTCGGTCGGTCAACCAGCCAAACAAGGTAACGGGGGATCCTACTCTTCTCGTGGATGACGATGGCGCGGATGGCTTCGATTGCCACAGCCCCCATGGCCGGGACCCCCACCTCGGGCACGTCACCGCCTGGGATCCCCCCACCTACTCAGGAGAGGCGCTCAGGCGGTAGCCGCGGGGGGTGATCAGCCGGCTGCCGTAGCGAAAGGTCTGCGAGTTGCCGATCAAGACCAGGGTAAACATATCCACCTGCTCAGGATCCAACTCCCCCAGCGTGGTGAGGTGGATGACCTCGCCGGAACGATAGAGGTTGCGGGCCACCGCCACCGGGGTGTGGGCGGGGCGGGCGGCCAAAAAGATCTGCAGGGCTTTGAGGAAGGGATCCAACCGCTGCCGCGAGCGGGGATTGTACAGAGCCACCACAAAGTCGGCCTGGGCAGCCGCCTGCAGGCGTTGCTCGATGGCCGGCCAAGGGGTGAGCCGATCCGAGAGGGAAATGGCGCAAAAATCCTGCATGAGAGGGGCTCCCAGGCGGGCGGCAGCAGCCTGAAGGGCGGAGATCCCCGGCAGCACCTCCAGAGAGGGGCGGATCCCATCCCAGCTGCTGCGGGCCAA
The DNA here is from genome assembly GCF_047462395.1 of Synechococcus sp. H55.7. Classification (NCBI taxonomy): domain Bacteria; kingdom Bacillati; phylum Cyanobacteriota; class Cyanophyceae; order Synechococcales; family Synechococcaceae; genus Synechococcus; species Synechococcus sp. H55.7. The sequence goes on along the minus strand of NZ_JANSJD010000028.1, from coordinate 24,838 downwards.
GTACTCCAGCACCAGCCCGGCCATGCCGTAGATCCCCGCATCTCCCGAAGAGATCACCGCCACCTGCAGCCCCTGCTGGGCCAGGGCAATGGCCCGCTGCGCCCGCTGCACCTCCTGGGTGATGGGAAAGGCTTCGCAAATCTGGCCCGGGTGTAAGAGGGGCGCCACCAAGTCCAGGTAGAGCTGGTAGCCGATCACCACGTCGGCTTGGGCCAGGGCCAGGCGGGCGGCCAAGGTCAATTGGGCGGGATCCCCGGGGCCGGTGCCAATCAGCCACAGGTGCCCGGCGCGAGGGGAATACTCCTGAGCAGCGCGGGCAATGGCCAGGGTACAAGCTCCCTCGCTTTCTGAGGCAAAGACCTGCTTGGGGCAGAGAAGGGTGGCTCTCCCCTGGGCTGGATCCTCATCCCCCGACATGCGCTGGGCGGCCAAGAGGGCAGCCGCCTCCGCCACCGAAGGGGTGCCCACGGCCTGCCGCACCGCCTCCGAAGGGTGGGGAACTGGGATCCCCGCCAGGGCCGCGGCAGAGAAGAACTGGATGGGCCAACCGTGGGCCTGGGCCAACTCCAGCAGTCCCGCCTCATCCCGTTTCAACTCCAGGGTGGCCAAGCCGGCAACGGCCTCGAAGGCCAGCCCCTGGGCCTGCAGCAGGCGGCGCAGGGATCCCTCCAGCCAGGCGCGGCTGGTGCCCCGCTCGCAGCCCACACCCACCCACAGCACCCGTGGATGCCAGTGAACGGTGGGGAGCTTGTCCAGAGAAGTTGTAGATTCGCTGATCCGGATCTGGGCCACTGCTTGGTCGGGAGCGGTGAGGAAAAGAGAATGATCCGCTGGCCAGGCTCGCCGCCAGAGCTGCGTGCCACAGGTTTGCTCAACGGCCACCGGCTCTCCCCGCGCCAGAGCGGCTGCCACCCCGTTCCAATCGCCGGCGCCCCGCTGCCAACCGTAGGGATCCCCCAGCAAATCCAAAGGCGGGATCCCCAGCCCTTCCGAGGCAGAGGTGAGGATGGGCTCGGCTCCCAAGGCAGCCGCCACCCGCCGCGCCAGCGCCTCAGCTCCTCCCACATGGCCGCCACAGAGGCTAATGGCCCAGCGCCCAGCTTCGTCCACCACCACCACCGCCGGATCCCGGTATTTGTCTTGCAAGAGGGGGGCAATGAGCCGCACCACCGACCCAACTGGCAAGACAAAGATACAGCCCTGCACCTGCGGCCAGCTCTGGGCCACCGCTGCCGCCAGGGGATCCCCATAGGCTTGCCAGGGGGGTGGCAGCGGCTCTCGCTGGGGGTTGGCCTTGCTCCAGCAGATCCACTCCTCCGGCAGCAGCGACAGCAAAGGCTGGGCCAAGCGGCGACCGCGCGGGGTAGGGGCAAACAGGGCAAGCTTCATCAGCCTAGGGATCCTATACTGGACTACAGAGCCACCCGCAAATAGACGAGTGCCAATGCCAACCCCCCTTGGACTGATGCTGCCGCTGATCCCCCTGGAGGTTCTGCTCTCCACGAAGGGGCTGATGTTTTTGTTGCTATCGGCCTATGGCGGGGCCATGTGGACATTTTTAAGTGGCGCTCCCCGGGTGTACACCATCATCGTGCCCGATCTGGAGCAGGCAAGGGGCTTCTACGAAAAGGTTTTGAAGCTGCCGGAGGCGGAGCTGCCGCTGCAGTACTACTACGGCTATGAGCAAAGCATGGTCAGCTCCAGCCTGGGATCGCCCTATTTTCCGGGAGATATTGGCCTCAGCTCTCACTTCGATACCAGAACCCGTCCCACTTCTGGATCGACACAACCGGATACCCCTGGCCTCTGGTATCAGCTCTCCGACAATGTGCAATTGCACGTGATCCTCGGCTCCACGGATCCCTACGGCAGTCCCTCCAGGCCCCCCTCTGTGCCTGCCTACGGGGCGGCAGCCGGTCGCACTGGCGGCGTCCGCTATCGCCACACCACCTATGAACGGGAAGCCCTCAAAGCGCTCCTGAAGCGGATCAACAAGCAAGGGATCCGCAACAGCGTCCGCTCCGAAAAGCCTTTTGTCTTCTGGGTGCGCGATCATCAAGGGCAGATCATCGAATTTGCCGAAATAAAAGGATGAAGGGATCCCCTAAGATCGTTGAAGGAAGGGGAAGCAAAAAGTCGGCGAGGGGAGACGCCAACAGATGAAACGGATGCTGCTGCTGTTGCTGGGTTTGCTGTGGATCGGGATGTGGGGTGGACAGCCGGCCGTGGCTCTGTCGCGGGCCAAAGACAACCCCGTGGTGGGCATCCAATCCCCAGCCAAAGACTTCATCACCACCGAGTCGGGCCTGCAATACTACGACATTGCTCAAGGCAGTGGGCCTTCACCTCAGCCGGGGCAAACGGTGGTGGTGAACTATGTGGGCAAGCTGCAGGATGGCACCGTCTTCGATAGCTCCTACAAGCGCAATCAACCTTTCATCTTTACCTACGGAGTAGGGCAGGTGATCCGCGGCTGGGAGGAAGGTCTGGCCACCATGCGGGTGGGTGGCAAGCGGTACTTGCGCATTCCGCCGGAGTTGGCCTACGGCAGCCGCGGCGCCGGCGGCGTGATCCCACCCAACGCCACCCTTGATTTTGAAGTGGAGCTCCTGGCCATCCAGTAGACTCTGGACATCCACACCTAAGCTTGACTGGGGGTGGGGAAAGTCAAGGCGGTGAGATTGCAGGGCGCTGCGGCAACTCCCTTCTGGGTAACAAACCTGTCTCCGTCTGTGGAGCCCAATTTTCCCCCTGAAGCTCCTAGCGCAGAAAAAGCTCGCCTGCGCCAGCACTTCCGCCAAGTGCGGCAGGGGCTGGAACGCTCCCTGATCGACCAGAAGATAGTGGCTCATCTGGCCTCTCACCCCCAGCTTTTGGCGGCCAGAACCATCTTGGCCTACGCGGCCTTCGGCTCCGAGGTGGATCTGGGATCCCTGTTCGCCCTTTTCCCTGAAAAGCGCTGGGGGATCCCTCGTTGCTTGCCGCAGCGGCAGTTGGGATGGCATCGCTACCACCCAGCCGAGCTTGTTCCCAACCGCTGGGGGCTGCCGGAGCCCTCTCCCACCAGTGAGGTTATCGACCCTGCCGAAGCCGAGTTGATCCTCGTGCCCGCCCTGGCCTGCGACCGCTGGGGGAGGCGTTTGGGCTATGGCGGCGGCTATTACGACCGCTTTTTGGCCTCGCTGCCGGATCCCGGTGTGCCCAAGTGGGGCATTGTCCCGCAGGCTTGCCTGCTGCGGCAGCCTCTGCCTCAGGATCCCTGGGATCAACGCCTGGACGGGATCCAAACCGAAGAGGGGTTTTACCCGGCGGGGGATCCCCTAGACTAAGGGAGATGGGCCTTGGAGGAAAAACATGAGCCAAGTTTGGAAGAAGGGGCTTCGCTCCCTCTGCTGGAGCCTGGGCTGGGCGGCTTTGGCGGCCCTCTTGCTGGGCTTTGGCGCCATCCCCCTACAATTGAAGGATCTGCACATCACCCCCTGCCCGGATACCCCCGAATACACCAACCTGGTCACCAGCAACGGCAACCCCATACCGGCCAGGTGCATGTTCATCGAAGGGACGGTGGTGAACCGCTCCAAAAACACCTTGGTCAATGCGGATGTCTTCGGTCGCCTTTACGATGCCAACGGCAATGAGGTTCTGCCGGAGCGCACCCGCGTGGGAGCCATCGAAGAGGTTCCCCCCGGCGAAAGCCCCTTCTCCATTCGCATCTCCGTGCCTGTGACCAGCCCGCTGCCCTTGACCCTGGAGCAATTCAAGGCCAGCGGCTTCAGCGGCACCGTGCGCCGTTGACATCCAGTTGATCCCTAGAAGAGTTGGCGGGTGAAGTCCACCTGGGCCGGGCGCCCCGGCAAATGGAGCTGGGCAACCACCGGCGGGGTTTGGGCGATCAGCCGTCCCCGACGGAAAACGTACAGGCAAGCCGGTTTCAGGCGAATGGCTTCGACGGCATCGGCAGCCTGGAGCACCACCAAATCGGCATAGCAGCCGGGTTCTAGTCCGTAGCCTTCTAACCCCAAAATGCGGGCCGGGTTTTCCGTAACGGCCAAGAAGCACTGGCGCATCTGCTCATAGCCGGTCAATTGGGCAGCGTGGATCCCCATGTGGGCCACCTCCAGCATGTTGCCGCTGCCCAGGGGATACCAGGGATCCATCACGCAGTCCTGGCCAAAAGCTACTGTCAGCCCGGCGGCCATCAGCTCCGGCACCCGCGTCAGCCCCCGCCGCTTAGGGTAGGTGTCGTGGCGGCCCTGCAGCACCAGGTTCACCAGCGGGTTGGCGATCACCCCCAGCTCTGCCTCGGCCATCAGGGAAATGAGTTTGCTCACGTAGGCATTGTCCATTGAGTGCATTGAGGTGAGGTGGGAGGCGGCCACCCGCCCCTGCAAGCCCAGCCGCTGCGTCTCGTAGGCCAAGGTTTCCACGTGGCGGGAGAGGGGATCGTCTGTCTCGTCGCAGTGCAGATCCACCCGCAGACCCCGCGCCGCCGCAATCTCGCACAGGGCCCGCACCGAAGCTGCCCCTTCGGCCATCGTCCGCTCAAAGTGGGGGATCCCACCCACCACCTCTACCCCCCAATCCAGAGCCTTCTCCAAGAGCTGCACCGCCCCCGGCGAGCGGTAGTAGCCATCTTGGGGAAAGGCCACCAGTTGCAAATCCAGGTAGGGGGACACTTTTTGCTTGACCTCCAGCAAGGCCCGCACCGCCAACAGGTTGGGATCGCACACGTCCACATGGGCACGGATGGCCAGGATCCCGCGCGCCACCGCCCAGTCGCAATAGGTCAAGGCCCTCTCTATCACTGCCTCTGGCGTCAGCAGCGGCTTCAACTCCCCCCAAAGGGCGATCCCTTCTAGCAAGGTGCCCGATTGGTTGACGCGCGGGATCCCGTAGGTGAGGGTGGCATCCAGGTGAAAGTGGGCATCCACAAAGGGGGGCGACACCAAGCGGCCACTCACATCGATTTCCTGCAGGGCAGTGGCTTGTAAGTTGTTTTCCAGAGCAACAATGCGGCCCCCTTCAATGCCGATATCAACCCCCTTGCGGCCATCCGGCAAATTGGCCCGACGCAGAATGAGATCCATAGGTTATGGCTATTTCAACTTGGGATGAGCGACTAAAGTTGTTTCAAGGGCTTCCCTTCCCCCACTAAGGTAGGGGGATTTCCAGTCCTACCTATAGTGAGAGTGGCCGCCAACAAGCAATTCAAAAAGTAAGGCTCATGGCCTCAGCCCCAGCTCCGGCCCGCCAAAGCCCTGCAGAGGATGAGCATATTCTGAGCTGGTCAGACCCTTGGCCTGCACCAACACCCCAAAGCTCCCCAACCCCATCGGATCCAGGAGGGCGTGAAGAGCGTATCGTCGCTGCAACACCTGGCCCACATCCACAGCTTCGCCGTCAAGCGGGTTCTCAATTTGGCTGAGAGCGGCCAGCCGCTCGGTTAACCCCAGGTTCACCAAAAAGCTGCTCTGCCGGGTGAACCCCAGATACTTCAGCCCCAGCGATTCTCCCACCTGCTCTAGGGTCGTAAAGTCCACATGGGCCGTGAGATCCTGGGATCCCACCTGAACATAGGGATCCGTGTAGCTGCCGTGCCGTCGGTAGGCCAGGAGCGTGCCTTGAGCGCGCTGGGGGCTATAGTAGCGCTGGGCGGTGTGGCCGTAATCGACAGTCAGCACGTAGCCCCGCCGCAGCTTGCGGGCCAGGAGCTGCAACCACTCCAGGGCTTTCAAGTTCACCTCGGTTTGGTAACCGGACGGATAGGTTTCTATGGGGATCCCCAGACGGGCAAAATACTCTCCCAGCTCAGGAGTGGACAGATCCCCCAGCACCTCCCGGAAGTCGGCTGCGGCAGCATCGCCACAAGCGACGTAAATTTCCCGCAACGCTCCCTCTTGCACCTGCACCCGATGTACCGGAAAAGCATCCACCAGCTCATTCGAGAAAAAACAGCCGATGACCGAGTCATCCGGGATCTCATCCCAATCCAGCCAGCGCACCTTTTCCCCAAAAGGGGCCAGTCGCTCCTGCTGTAGCCGACGCAGATGGGCAGAACGCTCCAGGATCCCATATTCCAGCACCTGCCAAAAAAGGGGGTGAGCAGAGCGCACGTAGGTCAGCCAATCCTGGGCCAAACGGCCGCTGCCCGCCCCCATCTCGATCACCCTGAAGACAGAAGGGGATCCCAAAATATTCCAGAACTGGCGGATCTGCTCCGCCAACAGTTGGGCAAAATCTGCCGCCAGGTGAGGAGAGGTCAGGTAGTCGGTGCCAACCGGGGATCCCCGCTCGTAATAGCCCAGCCCCGGCTCGTAGAGAGCCCACTCCATAAACTGGGCAAAGGTCACCGGCCCCTGAGCGCGAATGCGGCTGCCGATCAACTCCTGCAACCTCTGTGTGGACCGAGGTAACAACCAAGGCAAACTCAGGTCGCGCCGGGGCTGCTCAGGAACGATCACAGGTGGGGGTTCCAAAGATCCAGACTCACTTGCTCAGAGGGCGACGCCAATTTTGGCGAAACTGACGGTTCGAGACCAACAGCAGCGGCCAGAGAGCCGATACCAGCCACTTTCCGGATCCCGAATAGACGCGATCCGCTTTGCGGGCCGAGTACCAGACTCCACCTGCATAAATTGCCAAGAGCAAAAAAGGCCACATCTCAACCCATCCTGTTAACGCTGCTCAGCGAGTGGGGATCTCCGATCAGTAGGCATCCTGCAGCTCATAAAAGTCAGGCGTGATGTAGTCTTTGCGCAGCGGCCAACCAATCCAGTCTTCCGGCATCAAGATCCGCTTCAAGTTCGGGTGTCCCTCAAAAACAATGCCATACATGTCGTAGGTTTCTCGTTCCTGCCAATCCGCCGACTTCCAGATCCAATACACGGAAGGCAGCCGCGGATCCTGGCGAGGCAACTTCACCTGTAGCCGCACCTCTTGCGGGCGGTCTGCCCCATCCGATAGCTTGATCAGATGGTAGAGGCTGACCAGTGGCTGACCTGCCCCCAAGTCGTACCCACACTGGCACTGCAAATAGTTGAAGCCGTAGGCATAGAGGGCGGTGCACACAGGCAGGAGAAAATCCCGCTCCACCTCCAACAGCTCCACCCCCGCCGCATCTTTCCCCAGGTACTGGTGGTCAAAACCGTTGTCGGCCAGAAACTGGGAGACCGGGCCGCGCTCCAACGTCGCTAACGGTTCCGCTTGCCTTTCCTGAGCTTTGTCCTCTGCCATCTTACATCCCTCCCCGCAAAGCTTTGAGCTGCTGTTCCGCCTGCTTGAAGTCGGCAGTCTGCAAGGCCGGCGGCACCGGCAAGCCGATGGCAGCCGCCAGTTCCGGCGGAGGAGCTTGGCGGGTCTCGCTCTCCAGATACTTGCCAGTGATGATCTCCGGCACCGGCTTGAGGTTGTGCTTGACCGTGTAGTAGCGGTGAGTTTGTTGCAGGCGGCCCCGCTCCCGCATGTCTTCAGCGGCGATCTTCTTGCGCAGCTTGACAATGGCATCCATGATCGCCTCCGGGCGCGGCGGGCAGCCGGGAATGTACACGTCCACGGGGATTAGCTTGTCCACCCCTCGCACTGCTGTGTAGGAATCGGAGCTAAACATGCCGCCACTGATGGTGCAGGCCCCCATAGCGATCACGTACTTCGGCTCAGCCATTTGCTGGTAGAGCTTGACCAGCGCCGGGGCCATTTTCATAGTGACCGTGCCCGCCGTGATGATCAAATCAGCCGTGCGCGGTGAAGACCGGGGCAACAGGCCAAAGCGGTCGAAATCAAAGCGGGATCCCAGCATGGCGGCAAACTCGATGAAGCAGCAGGCGGTGCCATAGAGCAGGGGCCAGAGGCTGGACATCTTGGCCCAGTTGTACAGGTCGTTCACCGTCGTCAGAACGACATTGTTGGAGAGGTCGGTGGTAACCTGGGGGGCGGCCCCTGGAAACAGAACCTGCGGTTTCTCAGACGTCATGACCATTCCAATGCTCCTTTTCTCCAGGCGTACACAAGACCCACCACAAGGATGGCGATGAAAATCAGGGCCTCCACAAAGGCCAGCAACCCCAAGCGGTGAAACGCCACCGCCCAGGGATAGAGGAATACGGTCTCTACGTCGAAAATGACGAAGACCAAAGCAAACATGTAGTAACGGATGTTGAACTGGATCCAGGCTTGCCCAAACGGCTCCATGCCCGACTCATAGGTGCTGCGGCGTAGGGATCCCCGCCGCTTGGGAGCCAAGAGCGCAGAGGCCCCCAGCGCTAAAATCGGCAGCAGAGCGCAGACGATCAGGAAAACCAGCAGATACTCGTAGCCGGACAGAACAAACACAACCTCAGACCACCTCAGTTGCTCAACATTTAGATACGTTTTCAGTATAGAGCCAGTCTGGGATTCCCCTGCGCCCTCGAATCTTCATTCTAATCATCAGTTCTGGTGATGATCACGATTGCCGGGAGCGGCGTTTTTCCAGCCAAGCCCACACTCCGCTCACCACCGCTCCGGCCATCAGGATCCCCAAAGCCGGCTGAAACAAAGGCAGCCACAGCCGCACCCAAAGCTTGTAGCCCAGTGGGATCCCGACAAAAGCCCCCGTCACCGAAAAGACAAACCAGACAAACCCGGCGAACACCAGAAAGACAATGGCAATCAGGAAGTTATCCAGCCAGCGCTTGAGGTCAGAGGAAGTCATGGAGATTAAGGCAGAACAGCTTGAAGTCAACCCAGAAGCAATATCTGAACCGAACTTTTTGGCTATCCAACGCTGGGCCAGCTCGGCTCTCGCCTGCCGTGAGCAGGCTCCAAAACCACACTAACGCCAGCGCAGTTCTCCTGCCAGCCTACCGACAGCATTTGAGAGTTGCGATTCCCTTGGTCAGCTCAGGTGGGAGATTGTCCCCCAATCGGCTGTACCGGCTGTTGACTTGTCAAGATATAGTGGTGAAAATCTGCTTATACACAATCTGTAGCGCTAAGCCGATGTCCATCTTCTCGAGCTCCTCTTTTGCAGACCGCTTACGACAGGTGATCGGCGACGAGGCCATTTATGCGTTTGGGCGACGGGCCGGCATTAGCGATACGGCCTTGCGCAGCTACCTGAAGGGTTCCGTGCCCGGCATTGACAAGGCGGTGAAAATTGCCCAGGTGGGCCAAGTCAGCCTCAATTGGCTGATCACAGGGGAGGGATCCCCACGGTTGGATTCCGACTCGAAGGCAGAGTATGTGTATGTACCTTTTGTCGATGTGGCCGTCTCTGCGGGAGCGGGGGTGTTGGTGCGGGAAGAAGCGATCGCCGCGGTGATGGCTTTCGAGCGAAACTGGCTGCGGGCCCATTTGAAGGGAAACCCTGCCAAGCTGAGCCTGATTCGGGTGCAGGGGGATAGCATGGCTCCCACCTTGGAGGATGGCGACTGGATCTTTGTGGAGCGGCAGGAGGGTGGGGATCTGAGCTGTGAAGGCATTTATGTCTTTCAGATGGATGGGGATCTGTTGGTCAAACGACTGCAGCGCCTGCCCGGATCCCAGGTGAAGGTGATCAGCGACAATCCCCGTTTTCCTCCCTTTGTGGCGGATCCCGCCAACGGATTGACCATCATAGGGCGGTATCGAGGCCGCCTTAGTTTTGATTAGCCCTTTGAACGATGGCGGGAAGTGGCAGCTTGACCGACCGAGAATCCCCTCGGCGAGCTCCGGTCGCCGGCTAGGATCGCTTTCTAGAGTTGAGTGGAGTTCCCACTCCTTGCCTGCGTCCATTTAGCCGGAGGTTTGCCCAGGATGCCTCGCTCGTCCCAGCGCTCAACGGTTGCTCTCAATTTCCTCAGTGGGATCCTCTTGGTCAGCAGCGGGATCTGGCTGGGGATGGAGCTTCCCCAGCAGGCTCAACCTCAGCCCCAACCGGAGACCAACCTCTCTGCCGGTCAACCGGCTCCGCCTACACCAGCGATCTTGCCCACCCTGGCCCCACCCCAGGCCAATCCGCCGCTGGCCAGCCCAACGGCCAATGCAGATCCAAATGCAGATCCAGAGGAACGTCAGGCGAGCCCCACAGATCTGGAAACGGAGATTCGGGAAATCCGCCAGCAGGTGATCCAGCTCTTGATAAAAATTGAGGAACTGGAGTCGCGGCTGCAGCGGCTGCGTTCTCAAACAGCCCCTGAGCCCGTCAGGGAATCTTCCACCGCCGCCGAGATCGCTCCAGGGGAAGCCAGCGTTCCCGCCCCGACCCCAACGCCGACTCCCACCTCTTTTCAGGTGGGAACCCAAACCATCAGCCTGCCGGGGGATTTGCTGTTCGATTTTGACAAGGCCGAGATTCGACCTGAGGCGACCTCGCTGCTGGCCCAGGTGGCGAAATCCTTGGAAGCCATGCCCGGCGCCCGCGTTCAAGTGAACGGTCACACCGACAACATTGGATCCCTAAACTACAACCTGGCTCTTTCCCTGCGCCGCGCCAACGCGGTTAAAGACTATTTGATGAAACTCTTGCCGGAAGGCCATCCCATCAGTTGGACAACCTCTGGCTTTGGCCCTACCTTGCCGGTGGCCGATAACGACACAGAAGCCGGACGGCAGCGGAACCGCCGTGTGGATTTGATCATCGCTCCCTAGCTTCCCCCCCAAAATGGGGGATGACATATTCTGGCAGGGCTTTGGTCTAGAATCTGGTAGGGCCAAATGGCTTCAGGTTCAATCCCTATCGTTGGGGTTCGGTTTTGAACGCAGCAGGGATCCCTTCGGGTGAGAAGCAGACATTTGCGCTGAGGGTTGAGACAACTCTCGACGCTCTTGGCCAAGTTTTAACCTGGTTTGAATCTTTTCGAAATGCCGGCATCCCGGATCCCATTTGGACGGAATGTCAGTTGGTTTTGGCGGAGGGGTTTACCAACGCCGTTCGCCACGCCCACCGCGCCCTGCCTCCCAGTACGCCCATTGATATTGAGCTGATCCTGATGCCGCAAGAGCTGGAGTTGCGCATTTGGGATCAGGGGCAGGAGTTTGACCTGGAGGGAGCTTTCCGGCACCTGGTGGCCAACCCCGATCCCGAATCCGAGGGGGGACGCGGCATTTGGCTGATGAAGGCTCTCTCCACCCACCTGAGCTATACTCGTCAGGCGGATGGGCGCAACTGCCTGTTGATCGGCAAGCGCTTCGACGATCTAGCTCAAGTCTATCGGTGCCAGGCCTAGGTGAGCAGGCCGCCGCTTAACTTGCGAATGGCCGAGCTGGCCACATCGCTGTAGCGCAGTTCACCGGCCAGGATCTGGCCCATACGCCGAGTGGCTCCCGGTCGTTTGACGCCCACCTTGTAGCCCACGCCTGGAAAGCGGTAGAACAAGGCCGCAATCCGTTTAGCCCAGCGCATCTCTGAGCCCCATTCCTGTTGCACGCGGGCCGAGTAGTTCGCCAGAGCCTCTGTGTTCCCCGCCAGGGCTTGGTCGATGGCCTCTGCCGCCAACATGCCGGTGAGGAGGGAAGGGCGGATCCCCTCGGCGGTAAACGGATCGACGACGCAGGCGGCATCCCCCACCAAGAGGGCATTTTGGCTGTGGAGCGGTTGCTCTTCATCCCAGAGGCAGATGGGATGGCCGAACTGCTTGACCGATTTCAAGTCTACGCCGAAGCTTTGGGCATATTGGGCGGCAATTTCCCGCAGGTTTTGTTTTTCTCCACCGCGAAAGGTGCCGGCCCCGATCGAGTAGCCATCGGCCTTGGGGAAGTTCCAAAGGTAGCCATTGCTCACGGCGCCGAAGTCGAAATGGGCGGCTGCAGTTTGCGGTTGCCCAACGGGCACCTCTGCTTCCAGGGCGGCGGCTAGACGACGGCGGCGTTCTTGAAAGCCCAGCCACTTGGCCATCGAGCCTTTTGCCCCATCGGCTGCGATCACATACCGACCCCAGACAGGGCCGGTGCTTGTCATCACTTGCCAGCGGTCGCTTTGCCACTCGAGGCCGGAGACGGGGCATGTTGCCTGGAGCGCTGCCCCTTGCTTTTGCGCCTGCTGAATCAAGTAGTGGTCGAAAACATCCCGCCGCACCATCCAAACGGGTTCTTGCAGATCCAGGTCGGCCACCACCGGATCCCCGCCGCGCCAGGTGTAGCGAATTTGCCGGATCTTCAGGGAAATGGCGGGGCTGAAGTCGAAGTCGAACCAAGCTGCCACCATGGGAGAGACCCCGCCCCCACAGGGTTTGTAGCGGGGCAAGGGATCTTTTTCCAAGACCAGCACCGAGCGCCCCCGCTTGGCCAGATGGTAGGCAGCAGAGCCGCCGGCGGGGCCAGCACCGACAATGACACAGTCGTAAAGCTGCGACATAACCTGCGATTCCCCAGCTCCCATGTCCTGGGCTTTGTTTATCGGCTTCTAGACTATTATGGCGGCAGCAAATCTACCCGCCTGTTTTTGGGAAGCCCATGCGAATTCGATGGCAACGGCTTGCCAACTTGCCCTTGACTTGCTGCTATGCCGCCTTCAAACCCTCTAGCTCGCTTGATCTCGTTGGATGAGGAAACCCCATGCACGACCTGGACAGTTTGCCAGAACCGGTAGCCGACGCCCTAATCAAAAGCCTGCTCACGGATGTGGAACGGCTGATCAACCAGCACGGCCTGTCAGAGGTTCTGGTGGGGTTGGCCATGTATTGCAATGTGCAGTTCAAGGCCAAGTTCAATAAACCCAACCGCACCGAAAAGGATGAGGAGCTGGGATTTTATTTCCGCGACGCTGCCAAAGCCCTAGAGGTGGCGGCCAGCCTCACCTACCGCACCATCGATCGCTCCCGGCCCAGCCAGCCCAACGCTTAGAGGGTAGGGATCCCGCCCTCACCCCTCTCCCAGAGGCAGCCCTCACCCCCAGCCCCTCTCCCTCAGGGAGAGGGGAGGTAGGAGGGAGGAAGGGTTTTGCGGCACTGGCACCAATTAGGCGATACCAGTTCGCTTCTGGGCTTCCTTGCGGGAGACAGCCACATGGCGCAGGCCGGCGCGGATCAGCTCCTGCTCGATCAGGGCAAAGAAGCGCTGCCGATCCCCGCTCCGCACCACTGCCAAATGATGGGCTTCCGCCAGGGCAATGGGGTAGCCAAAGCCCTTTTGCACCTGGCTCAGTACTCCCGCCAGGGCCCGCTGCAGCAGCTGGGCATCCTGGGCCACCCAGGCGGGAAACTCCAGGCGGGCGATCTCGGGGCCTCCCTTCCCGCCGACATTCAAGTAACAGCAGTGGATGTGGTGTTCCCCGAAGGCATCCAAGACACTGGCGCCACTGCGCCAGAGGGGGCTGCGCTCTCCCGGCTGCAGCAGGGATCCCCAGAAGACGCGATCCGGCAGGGGAGCAAAGGGGTGACAGGGGGGGGTTTTCTCGCCGGCACAGTAGCGATGGCAGTCGCAGCCCAGGTAGGGGCACAGCCCCAGGCGTAAGTAGTTAAGGGTTTCGCTGCTGCGGGAAGCGCTGATGTAGCCCACCAGGGGGATGCGGGCGGCCCGCAACTGCTCCAGAGTCGCCAGGATGGGATCCAGCCAGGGACGCTGGGTTGATCTGGGCAGCGGCTCCAGTCCCCAGGGGATCAGGGATCCATCCAGGAGCGCCAGCGTGGCGCGGCGACGGGGCACTGACAGGGCCAACTGCGCCAGCTCCTCTAGCTCTGCCTGAGCCCGCCGCAAGGCCAACACCACTTCCGGCCCCAACGAGACCCCTGTCCCGCTGCCGGGGTTCCGCACGGCAATGGCAGCACTTTGCAACCCTTCTGCCATTTGCTCCAAGAGAGAGGAGTCCGAGCGCTGCCCATACAGCAGCAGAGGCTGACTATCCAAAAGCGGCCACTCCTGGGTGCCGTAGTGCAGAACCACCCGCCCAACATTGATCAGCGAGCAATAGGCGATCTCGTGGTGGCTGGGCAGGATCTGGGATCCATCGGTGGCCACCACCGTGTGTCGTCCCTGCAGCGGCTCCACCTTGGGCAGGGATCCCCAGGTTTCCGGGGGCTCGGCGGGGCTGGCGCAGGTAAAGGCCAGATGGGATCCCCACTCCGTCCAACGCGACTGCCAAACCTGCGGCTCCTGCTGCAGGCGCCCGAAGACCTGCAGGGCTTGGCGCAGGCGCTCCTGACCGGCCCGCGACTCCTGCTGCAAGTGCCGAGCAAAGGCGGGGATCTGCCCACTCAGCTTAACCAGATCCAACATGGTTACATCAGCGTCGCGCGGCAACACGGCTGCCGAAACTCTGGGGGAGCCCTTCTGAAGAGTTGAACAGCTCTTCCAGCGGAAACTCCCCGTAGACCTCGCTGCTGTTGTTGGGGCTCTCTTGCAGGCGAACCCGATGCAGTTGCACCCCCAGCTCGCGCAGGGGCAAAGTCAGCAGCCGTTGAATGTAGAGGGCGATGTTTTCGGCGGTGGGCACCACCTGGGCAAAGTAGGGGATGTCTTTGTTCAAAAAGGTGTGATCCAGCGGTTTGACCACCTGCTCGTCAATGATCCGCTGCAAAGCCGCCAGATCCACGAGCATCCCCGTGCGCGGGTCGATGGATCCCTTGACGGTGATCTCCAGGCCGTAGTTGTGGCCATGGCCATGGGGACGGGCGCAGAGGCCGTAGATGGCGGTGTTCTCTTCCAGGCTCAAATGATCCAGGGCCAAACGGTGAGCGGCGCTGAAATGGGTGGCAACGGTCAAGTAGGCTTGCATGGCTTCTCCTCGGTATTCGGCCCAAAGTTCGGGATCCTCGTACAGGCGGACGCTGGTCAGCGGCAGCGCATCGGCCAGGCGTTGCCAAATTACGTAAGCGATAAACTCAGTGGTGGGCAGGGTTTGGGCAAACTCCGGCCAGGCTTGATTGAGGTAGGCGAAGTTGAGCTCTTGAATCACCCGCTCTCGGATCACCCGCTTGACCTCTGAGAGGTTGAGCACCATGCCGTACTCATCTACCTCCCCCGTCAGGCCCACCTCCAGCACGTAGTTGTGGCCGTGGCCGGGAAAACGGGCTTGGGGGCCAAAGCGGGCTACGTTCTCGGCTTCTGAGAGTTCGGGCAACCAGTAGCGATGGCTGGCGGCAAATTGGGCACGGCGGTAGATCGTACAGGTTCTGGGCATGGATTATCTGCCAAGGGATCCACCCTGTCAGCATAACTCTCTACCCCAGAGGATGGAAATTCTCGGCCTGGATCTGCAGGCATTGCTCCAGGCCAACTGGGTCAGCGTCCCCTCACCGCTCAGAGCCGCCCAGCATTTCGAGCAACGTTTTGGCGGCATCTTGCCCTGAGAGCCAAGCCCCTTCTACGCGCCCCCCGGCGCACGAATCGCCGGCACAAACCAAAGGCAATCCCTCAGCCGCCGGAATCCGGGTGCCCAAGCTGGCCAATCCCATGGTTTCCAGCGGCAAAGCGTAGCGCCAACGGTGCACCTGCATCCATTGGGGCGAAGCCAGCCAGGGATCCAGATGCTTGGCGGCGTGGGCCAACAATTCTCGACCTGCCTTTTCTAGCTCAGGTGGGCCGGCCTCCAGGTACAGAGATGACCACTCCGCCCCCCCATGCAAGACCACCACCGGCGAGAGCGGCTGCGGGCGCTTGCTGCTGTCCAACCCCAGCCAGGCCAACATCGGATCCTCCAAGCACTTGATCCCTTTCCAGGGCGGCGGCGGCGTGTCCTTGGAGTAGCCGGCCAAAACCGCAAGGCAGGGCTGATACTCGGCGGATCCCAGCAGAGACAGCAGGCTATCGGCAGGAGGGATCTTCTCTTGCAGCAAAGGCAGCAACTGCGGGGCCGGAATGGCCGCCACCAATGCGGCAGCCTCGTAGCATTGACCATTCTCCGCCTGCACTTGCCAGGTTGTGGCCAAACTTTTGAGGCCGACCACACGAGTTTGGGTGTGTACCGACAGCGGGGCAGCCAGGTGTTTGGCCAACATCGTCATGCCCTGGGGGCAGATGTAGCGCGGTTTCTCCTCGTTGGGATGCTCCGGGCGCAGCCCTTTTCGATCCAGCACATGAAGCGAGCGCGTCCATTCCGTCAGCAGCCCCAGGCCCAGCAGCTCCTTCACCCAGCGATGAAAGCCATCGGAATCGGCAGTCAGGTATTGAGCCCCGTGATCCACCGGCACCGTTTGTCCGAGATGCTCAACCCGACGGGTGGCCAGGCGCCCGCCCAAGCCCGCCGATTTTTCCAGCACCAGAACCCGCAGCCCCGCCCGCAGCAGTCGCCTTGCGCAGACCAAACCGGCCACTCCGGCCCCGATGACAATCACATCGGCGGATTTTGGGTTTGTCGCCTCGCCTAGCATACTGAGCCTGCCGGCCGGATCCGCACGTTCAGCTCCCGCCTTTGCCGAAGGGGTTGTTGCCCTTCTCGCCGAAGAGCTTGGCCTCTCCTTTGATGGCAGCCTTGATGATGTTGTAGGCAGCCCAGGCAACCACCAAAACAATGGGCGACAGAACGATCAGCGGACGGAGATCAATGTCCATGGTTTTCATCCCCCCCTAACATGGGCCTATCAGTGGCTGGGAATCAGAACCTCCAGAGCTGGCAACTGCCGGGAAACCCTTTTTCGACTTTTGGATCCCGCCTGAGCTGGGACGCAACCCTGGAAGGATGGCTAAGTCCAGAATAAACCCAAATGGGGATCCCTGCCGGACAGACTTTGCCTCATCCAGGTCTGTGAATTGGCGCCGGCTCAGCTCTTTTGGATCTTCACCAGTGGCTGGAGATTTTGCCCAAAGCAGCCGGCGGGCGAGTGCGGCTCAGCATTCTCGACAGAACCCCATCGTCGGATGGGGCAGCACCACAAGTCCCAGGCTCAAGGTCAACAGCCCGCGCAGGCGCCGCTACAGCACCCCCTTAGAACTGGGGATCCCTTCCTGTCGCCGCGGATCCCGTTCTACGGCCATGCGCAGGGCGCGGGCAAAGGCCTTGAAACTGGCCTCGACGATGTGGTGGGCATTGAGGCCGGCTGCCTGGCGAAGGTGCAGGGTCATCTGGGCATGGTTGACCACCGCCTGATAAAACTCTCGCACCAACTGGGTTTCGTAGCGGCCAATGCGCTCGGCGGTCAGCTCCAGGCCGTAGCTGAGGTGGGGTCGCCCGGAAAAGTCCAGCACCACCTGCACCAGCGCCTCATCCAAAGGCGCCCAAAAATGACCAAAACGATAAATGCCCCGCCGATCCTGCAGCGCCAGCGCCAGCGCCTGTCCCAACGTGATGCCCACGTCTTCGTTGGTGTGGTGGTCGTCGATGTGCAGATCCCCCACCGCCTTGATCTGGAGATCGATCAACCCGTGGGTGCTGAGCTGGGCCAGCATGTGATCCAAAAAGGGGATCCCGGTGTCGATCTCGTGCTGCCCTCTGCCGTCCAGGTTGAGATGGATTTGCACATCCGTTTCCCCCGTGCGACGGTGAACAGAGGCCATTCTGGGCTGGAGCAAGGGTGGGGAGTCGTTGGCATCAGCGGTGCGGAGCACATTGGCAGTCATAGTTCCAGCATCGAGCTAGGCGGGAAGTCCCAGCTCTAGAATCGCACAAGACCACCGCCCTGTTGCCACGCAATGCTACGCGACCGATACCTTGCCAAGGGCAGCAAAGAGCATTCCTTCCCGGCCAGCGACCTGGATCCCAGCCATCCCGATACGGGTTCCCTCACCCCTACCCCCTCTCCCTCTGGGAGAGGGGAACTAGAGGCAGAAAGGGGGTTCCGTGGAATTGGAAATAGCCTGTTGTTGGACAACCCCCTTTACAATCGCTGTAGATTGCTGAAGAAAATCGCGGCAAAAGGGGTTGCCGTTTGCAGGATTGGCAGCAGGTTCAATCCGCCCTCAAGCAGTACTGGGGCTACGAGGCGCTGCGCCCGCCCCAGGCTCAGGTGATCCGCGCCTTGCTGGAGAAGCGCGACGCGCTGGTGGTATTGCCGACGGGGTTTGGCAAGTCTCTTTGCTTCCAACTCACATCCCTCTTGCAAACAGGGCTGACGCTGGTGGTCTCGCCCCTGATCGCCCTGATGGAAGACCAAGTCCAGGATCTCTGGAAGCGCCGTCTGCCGGCGGCCTGTCTGCACAGCGAGCTGGATCCGGCCCTGCGCAAGCGCGTGTTGAAGGCCCTTGAGGAAAACCGACTGCGTCTGCTCTACCTGGGGCCGGAAACCCTCTTCAGCCCCCCCGTTTGGCAACGGCTGCAGCAGCCCCAGGTGCAAATCAGCAGCCTGATCGTGGATGAGGCCCATACGTTGGTGCATTGGGGGGGATCCTTCCGGCCCGACTACCGCCGTTTGGGATTGCTGCGCCCGGCTTTGGCCAAGCCCTCGTTTCCCATCGCCGCTTTTACCGCCACCGCCGATCCCCAAACCTGCACTCGCCTGGGCCACATCCTGGGGCTGCAGGATCCGGAGTGCATCCGCGCCGATCCGCTGCGGGCCAATATCTCCCTCAATGTGGCCATCGCCTGGAGCCCGGCGGATCGCCGTCGGCGGCTGTTGCGTTTTCTGGCCGAAAACCCCGGCCCGGGCCTGGTGTACGTGCGCACACGGCGGGATGGGGAGGAGCTGGCCGCGTGGCTGGGCCGCCACAACCAAGAAACCGCCACTTACCACGGCGGCCTGGAAGCGGGATCTCGCCGGCGCTTGGAGCGGGCCTGGCTGGCGGGCGAGCTGCGCTTTTTGGTTTGCACCAACGCCTTTGGCATGGGGATCAACAAGCCGGATGTGCGCTGGGTGCTGCATTTTCATCCCCCGCCCCATTTGATGGATTATTTACAAGAGGTGGGGCGGGGCGGGCGGGATGGCGGCCCCTGTCAGGCCCTGATGCTGGTCTCGGAGCCGACGGGCCTGCTGGATCCCAGCGATCGCCAGCGCCAAGCCTATTTCTATTCTCAGCAGGAGCGCCTACTGGCCCAAGCACGCCGCCTGCTGCAAACTCTGCCCCCGCAGGGATCCTATGCCGACCTGCCGCCAGGAGAAACCCGGGTGGCCCTGGGCCTGTTGCAGGAGATGGGCTGTCTGCGCTGGCCGGATCCCTTTCACTTTCAGGTGCTGCACCGCCGTTGGCAGCCGCCGCCGCGGCAGGATCCCTGGCACGAGATGGAGGCCCTGATCCACGCTCGCGGCTGTCGGTGGCAGGCGATCTTGCCCTACTTTGGCTACCCTGGGGAACACCCCGGCCTGCCCTGCGGCACCTGCGACCGCTGCCGCCAAAGGCGCTGATTGTTTTGGCAGCAGGGAAGCCAGAAGCCGGGAGAGCGGCTAGGATCATCTGCGCTTGGGTTTTCGCAAAAGATGGGGATCCCCCAGCATTGCTGACGACTTCCGGTTATGCCCATGAGTGTCTCCGGATCTCTGGCCGACGAGCTTGACCAGCCCTTGTCCCTAGCTCGACAAGTGGCGCAACTGCTGGTGGTGCCGGTCTCGGCCCGTTTGGGATCCCAGTCACCCCCTCGAGAAGTTCTCAGGCGGCTGATCCAAGAGGTAGGGATTGGGGGCATCTGGCTGACCGAGGGCCATGTGGCAGAAGCCCTGTTGCTGGTGGAAGAGTTGCAAACCTGGGCTGCCCTGCCCCTTTTGGTGGCGGCGGAGGCCGGTCGTGGGCTGGCCCTGCAGGGGGCGACTTCTTTTCCCCACCCCCTGGGCCTGAGCCGCCTGGGATCCGAAGCCGAGCGCTGGGCGGAACAGTGGGGTTGGATCACGGCGCGGGAAGCAGCGGCCCTCGGCATCAATTGGCTGCTTAACCCGGTCGCAGAGCTGCTGGGGGAAGATCCCCTGTCTGCTTTGCAACTGGCGCGAGCCTTTGTGCGCGGATGTGAGCAAGCCGTCCCAGAGGGGATCCTGACCACGGCCAGCTCTTTCCCCGGCAAAGGGGAAGTAAGGTCGGCTGCAGCAGAGCAGGTTTCAAAGGCACCGGACATCCCCTGGTGCCCCCGTTTGAGCCTGACCCCAGCCCAGCTCCAAGAGGGGCCTTGGCTGCCGTTCCTGCTGGAGCAGGTGGGGGCGATCTTGGTTTCTCATGTGGTGCTGCCGGAGTGGGATGAGCGCTGGCCCATCACCCTGCTGCCGGGGCGGCTCACCCAGCTGCTGCGGCGGGAATGGGGGTTCGGCGGGCTGATCGTGGTGGATAGACTCGATGACGGCTTTCTGGCGGAGCTGGCCGCTGGGACGGAGCTCTCTCCCAACCGATTGGCCGTGCGGGCTTTCCAGGCCGGTGCCGACCTGATTTTGGCCCCCCCCGATCCAATGGCCTCGCTGGCAGCCGTTTTGGAAGCGGTGCAGCAGGGATCCCTCAGCGCCGTCCAACTGGCCCAATCGGTGACGCGGGTGCTGCGCGCCAAGCAGCGAGTCCTGCCTGCGGCCTCAACTCTCCTCAAACAGGTGTGGCCGGCCTTGGCGGAAACGGATTTCAGCGCTGTTGGCGGCTGGATGGGGGCCAAGGATCCCACCGACCCGGCCCTCAGCCGCGGCTCCCCCGCCGAGCACCTGAAACCCCTCTTGCTGGGGGATCCCATCCGCAAGGACTCGGCTTTGGGAAAGCTGTTCAACACGCGCGCCAACCTGCCCTCTGCTCTGCACAAAGCCGCCCAGCTGGGATCCCTCTTGGCCGAGCAGGATATTGCTCCCTGTCAAGCCGCCATGGCCCGCGGTGGGGTGGAAGGTGGCCGGCCCCTCAGACCGCCCCCAGAGCCCAGATGGTTGAACTGGATCTGGCTGGATCCCCCCCTGGACACTGCCGACCTGCAGTTGCAGTCTCCCGCTGTTCAGGTGCCGGCGGCGTTGGGCATTCTCCCTGTGGTCAGCGATGCCCTCACCCCCCTGCCTTGGCTGGAAGCTGCTTTGAACAGCGCTCCAGGGCTGGTTTTCCAAGCTTTCCTTCGCGATCCCCTGCCCAACTATGTGCTGGATTGGCTGCAACAGCATCGGGAGCGGGTGGCAGCCGTCGTCGTTTATGGTAATTTATCCTTCTACCGCCGCCTGCAGGCGCACTTTCCAGGGGCCAATCTCATCCACAGCCTGAACCGGGATCCCTGGGCCCAAGCAGAGGCGATGGAGCGGCTCTTTCCCAACCGCGCCATCCCAGAGGGAGCGCAATCTCAGACAGACCGGCAAATCATTAAGAAAAAGTAAATACCATTACAGATTATTGGCAGGGAAGGGCTCCTGAGTTATTGTGTTGGTTGAAATGTAAAAGATTGAAACGGTCTCTCTCAGCGTTGTCTGTGCATCCCTCCCTCTCAGACATCCCGCCATCCGGCAGCAGCCAGGCGTCGCCCGGCTGCTGGGCTGAGTTTGAGCAGAAGCGACTGCCCTCCTCCCAAAAGCGTTTACAACCTTTCCTCAAGTCCTTGCAGCAGTTCTTCACAGGTGTCTGGGCCCAAAAAGCTCGTTGGGGCGTCGTCCTCCTCGGCCTGGCGGTAGTCACCTGGGTTTGGTTGAGTGCCGGGGCTCGGCTGGATCCCTACACTCAAGCTGTCCTCAGCCTAGAGGGGCAGGTTGGCCGTGGTGCTTCCTTGTTTGCCCTCAACTGTGCGGCTTGCCATGGAGAAGAAGCGGATGGTCGGGTGGGGCCCAGCCTGCGGGGGGTGAGCAGCCGCCGTTCGGATCGGTTTATCATTCAGCAAGTAACCGGTGGCAAAACGCCTCCCATGCCCCAGTTCCAGCCCGATCCCCAGGAGATGGCGGATCTGCTCAGCTACTTGAAAACGCTCTGAGGCCGTTTCATGGGCCTGACCCAGCAGCTTGCTTGCTATGCTCTCTGGCTGGCCTCCGTCTTTGCTTTTGCGGAATGGCTGCGCTCCCAGCAGGTGGACGGAGAATGGGTGCGCAAGGCAATTCACATCGGCGTGGGCAATATCATTTTGCTGGCTTGGGCCTTGCAAGTGCCCCGCTGGCTGGGGGTAGGGTTCTCGCTGGTGTTTGCCGGCCTGGCGCTGCTCTCCTACCGAGTGACCCTTTTGCCCAGCTTGAATGGGGTCGGTCGGCGCAGCTTTGGCACCTGTTTCTATGCCCTCAGCATTGGCCTGCTGCTGTTTTGGTTTTGGCGGCCACAGCGACAAGTCTTCGCGGTGATCGGCATCTTGGTGATGACGTGGGCGGATGCCTTGGCCGGCTTGGTGGGCAAAACCTGGGGCAAACACCCCTATCAACTGGGATCCCTTCAAAAAAGCTGGGAGGGATCCCTGACCATGTGGGCGGTGAGTACCTTGGTGATCGCGGCGCTGCTGCTGGGGTACTTCGGCTTCTCTCCCCCTTTGCTCGCCATCAGCCTCTTGGTGGGGGGAATAACCATGGGCTTGGAGGTGTTCTCTTGGTGGGGGTTGGATAACCTGACCGTGCCTTTGGCCAGTGCCGGCCTCTGTTTTGCCCTGCTGCAGAGCCTCAACTATTTATGAACTTTACATAAACTAAATCCTGCAGTCGGGCTCGCAAGCGGTCGTCCTCTTTCAAGCCTGACGGCGTTCTTGCTCCTGCTCTTCCTGCTGCTGCCACTGCCTGAGCAACTCTTTGGCCGCTTGTGGGGTAAAGTAGTCCAGCTCCATCAACTTACGGTAGGTCAGAATTTGCCGCATCTCCAGGGGCATGTCTGCTTTTCGGTAGAAGTAGTGGATGCGGCTGATGTTTTGCTCCATCTCCGTAAACTCTTGCTCCTGCTTTTCCTGCTTAAGCACCTCATGGGGAGCAGACATGCGGTTGTAGTTAGGGATCCGCTGCCTGCCGGTGGTCTTGCCCGAGGCAGGCACACGATGGGCTCCGCTTTGCCGGTTGTTGGCCGGATCAGAAGAGTTGAAAAAGAAGGAGAGCATCCGTCAACCTCACACAAGCAGGTGAAATGGGGCCGTCTCAACAGCAAGTTAACAATATCAAGTTTAGATGAAGAAGTGAAGGCGTCGGTGATCTGGATCCCGTTGGGGCCCTGTATCTTTACTGTCTTGCTCCCCTGGGATGGTTGAGGGAAATCGGATGTAGCTTCCCCCCGACTGCTACAGATGGGATTCATCTCCGCTTAGCAGCCAAGTGACCGACACTCCCAACGCCTTGGCAAAAGCCACCAGTTCCTTGTCGATGACGCGCCGTTTTCCCTTTTCCACCTGGCCGATCTTGACGTAGTCCAACTGCACACCGTACTTGGCCAAGCGGCCCGCCAGTTGATCTTGGGTAAGTTGCAGCTTCTCCCGTACCCAGCGCACCCGCTCCCCAATCAAGTTGGCCGATGGATGGTGCCGGTCGTTCAACTCCATAGGAGCAGCAAGTTGTAAATATTCTTTATCCAGACTGAAGAGGTTCGCAGCTCGCCAATCGCCCCATGGTAGCCTGAGCTGGCAAGGTTCCCTTTTCTTTGGGATCCCAGCCGTGGAGCTGGCCAGCCCACGAACAATCTTACCTCAAGGCCTAGATCGAAAATCGCTTACTGCCTTTTGGCGGGCAATCCCTTACCCACAGAGGCTTGGCGGACGGGATCCCTGTTGTTCGAGCATTGAACCGGAAAAATCTCGGGACAAAAAAGGGTGGCATGATCGATTTTCGCTCGCACCGGAAGAAAAAACCTTTCTAGACTGGGAAGTGACGTTCTCTCCTCACTTGGCCGTGGTTTTTTCTCGTCCTCATCCTGAAGACTCTGCCTCTTTGCCTCAGGAGCTCGACGAGCTCTGGTTTGACCCTGAGTCTGCCCTTCAAGAAGTCGACCCAGAGCCGGTTGCTGGCGGCTCGCGGTTGAATGAAGATGCCGTCGATCACTACTTAAATACAATCGGTCGCGTGCCCCGCATCGACCACGCCGAAGAAATCGAGCTGTCGCGCAAGATCCAGCAAAAGCTCCTCATCGATCAAGCCCGGCAGGAGTGGCGGCAACAACGGGGCAGGGATCCCAGCGACGAGGATCTGGCTGAGGCCCTGCAGATTTCCGTATCCACCTTACGATCCCGCATCCGACAAGGGGAACAGGCCCAGCGCAAGCTGATCAACGCTAATCTGCGTCTGGTGGTCAGCGTGGCCAAGAAATACCTCAATCGGGGGGTGCCCTTTTTGGATCTGATCCAAGAGGGCAATATCGGGTTGATTCGGGCCACCGAAAAATTCAATGCGGAACGGGGTTTTCGCTTCAGTACCTACGCCCATTGGTGGATTCGCCAGGGGATCACCCGCTGCATTGCCAACCAAGCGCGGACGATTCGCCTGCCGGTGCACATGGTCGATAAAGTACGCCTGCTCAAACGCACCAACCGCGAGCTGATGAAGCTACAGGGGCGGCGGCCCACCGAGGCGGAGCTGGCAGAGGCACTGGGCATTAAAGTCAAGAAACTGCGCATGATCCAGCAGGCTGCTGCTTTGCCCCTGTCACTGGATGTGCCGGTTGGCCAGGAAGGAGAAAGCTGCCTTGGCGATTTGCTGCAGGATGAGCGGCAAGAGCAGCCTTTCCAAGGGATCCTTGTGCAATCGATGCAGCAGGATGTGCGTTCTGCCATGCAAACCCTGAAGCCGATTGAGAGGCAAGTGCTGGAGTTGCGCTACGGGTTAGACGGGCAACAGGCGAGAACCCTGCGGGAGGTGGGGGAGCACTTTAACCTGACGCGGGAACGGATTCGTCAGATCGAGCGGGATGCCCTGCGCAAATTGCGGGTGGGATATCCTTCACGAGCTCTGGCCCAGTACATTCGCTAGCTGTCACGGCTTCGCAGACGGGTTTCCCGACCAGCTTTCTTTTTGCTCTTGGGTTGAACGCCGCAGCCCAGCGATGAAGCGGATCGTTACGTCGTTGTTGCTACGCAGCGTTGTCGCGAACGCGCCAGCGCGCGGAGCTCTATACCTAACTCCCCTCTCCCTCTGGGAGAGGGGAGCTGTCTCGTATACACATATCCCAGCCCACGAGACAAGAGGCACTATGCTATGACCGG
>NZ_JANSJD010000027.1:0-32708 GCF_047462395.1 Synechococcus sp. H55.7 | reverse complement strand
CTGCATCGGGTGCAAGAGCGGCTCAAGGTGTTTGTTGGTCGAAGTTGTCCTGAAGTTATTGCCGCTGATTTGCTGGATTTGCCACGCCTGGAGCTGTATGGGGAAGGGAGCTTTGTGGATCCCTGTGCTCTCTTGCAGCAGAGGGGCGTGGCCGAGCGGGTGCATGAGCTAACAGGAGAGCCAGCAAGCTGGCCGGTGTTTGATGTGGCTGTGTGCACGGTTGAGGATCTCCAGAAACTGAAGCAGCCCCTCAAAGCCAGCTTTGCCTTTGTCTTAGGAGAAGATCATCAGCTTCTTTTTACCGAGGCAAGTCGAGTGATGGAAACGCGGCGGCAGAATTTTACCATAAATCAGTTTAAGTATGTGATACGCCTCCACGAGGAGACACTTTTTTATGGGGCGACTTATCTTAACTTTCCTTCATTTATTTCCGAAGTGAAGACTGTCGTTGACGTTGGATCTGGCGTAGGACTTGCCAGTGTCTGTTTTCGCGGATTTTGCCCGGATGCAGTTATTCATTGTTTTGAGGTGGATCCCTTAGCCTTACACCTGCTGCAGCAGAATGCTCTTAGTTTGGGCAACTGCCATGTGCATCCAGTGGGCCTAGCAGGGCAGAATAGCCTCAGGACTCGTCGTCTCTGGCCAGAAGACTCTCAAACAGAGTGGGGAGTGGAGCAGGTGTTGGTCTTTCGGGAAGCCAAGGCAACCCTGCAGGAGCTAGGTCTGGAGCACATCGATGTGCTCAGGGTGGCTGCAGGTGGGCAGGGGGTGGAGGTGTTGGCCAGTTTGGAGCCATGGCTCAAAGACGTCAAGGTCATCTATGTGGAGTTTGGCTCGGAGCAAGCCCGCAAGCAGATTGACCAGATGCTGGATCCTTCTCACATGATCTGGCAGGGGGAGATCATAGCTGGTCAAAGAGGATCCCTCTGCTATCTGCGCAGAGCTTAGGAGTAGACTCTTGAAAAGAGAGGAGATGCGAAAGTCATGAACTCAACTATCGTTGTTACAAGCGCAGACAGCAAGTTTTTTGAGTTAGTCCAGGGGACTATCCTCTCTATCCGGGAAAAGCCGCAGGGGTATTCTGTGGACATTGGATTTCTCGATACAGGCTGCACGCTAGAGCAGTTGCAGTGGATAAGTCAGTACGTTGACCATATTATTGAGCCAGGTTGGAATTACGATATCCCAAGTAGTAACAGCCAACCTAACTACCTTAAAGCTCTGGCATCCAGGCCATTCTTACCTGAGTATTTTCCAGGTTACGAGGTTTATATTTGGATTGACGCAGACGCTTGGCTCCAAGATTGGTCTGCAATTGAGCTACTCACCCTAGGAGCAAAAAGAAAAGGATTTTCAATAGTTACCGAGTTAGTAGCTAAGCATGTCAACAGATTCTGGATGCAAACCTGGATAACCTGGCACTACCACAAATACTTCCATCACACCGAGTTTAATCGTCTAGATATAGAGCCATTGCTGAACGCTGGTGTATTCTCCGGAGCTAGACAATCTATTCACTGGTCGGCATGGGGAAAAAGAGTAGAGCAAGCTATCCTCAGATGCTTCGATTTATGGACGGATCAGTTTGCTTTAAATGTTTCTATCTACAAGGATTTAGGTTTGGATAGAGTTGAGCTTCTACCACTCAATTGTAATTGGTTGGCTCACTATCAGCTACCTTTATGGGATCCTCAAAAGAGGCTATGGGTGGATCCTTTTCCGCCTCACGAACCAATAGGGATTGTACATCTTACGGCCGATGCTAAGACAAGACCAACTCATATTGTACTTACAACTGAAGGTTTTAAGGTTGAAGCCAGCTTACGATATCCAGGCAAGAACTCTCTCCCGATTAAAAGATATGACTATGTATCGAATAACCAGAGGAGAATACATCTTGACTATAGCTTCCCTCTAATGACTGTAGTGGATCCAAGCTCTCACCCTTGGCCCTACTTGCGAAAAGAGATTCCCCATCTTTCGCACGCAGACTTACGTCAACCTCTTATTGGCTTTGTTAGCCGAGATGAAGCACATATCTTGTACAATACCGCTCTTAAGTTCCAAGGAAAACCTGCTTTGGAGATTGGGTGTTGGCTAGGTTGGTCAACTGCTCACCTTGCATCGGGAGGAGTTGTTCTTGATGTAGTGGATCCTGCTCTGGCCAATCCTCAGATTTATGAAAGTGTGGATCAGTCTCTCCGCTTGGCAGGAGTTCGCTCCAATGTCAACCTGTATCCCGGCTACAGCCCAGAGAAGGCAGAAGAGATTGCTCGGGAAAAGAACCGCCGCTGGTCTTTGATCTACATCGATGGAAATCATGACGCGCCAGCTCCTCTGCTAGATGCTCAGGTGGCAGACCGCTACGCTGCTGAAGATGCTCTAATTCTCTTTCATGACCTTGCTTCACCGGATGTAGCTGAGGGCTTAAACCACCTAAGGGCTCGAGGCTGGAACACGATGATTTACCAAACCATGCAGATCATGGGCGTCGCTTGGCGGGGTAACGTCCAGCCTGTGGAGCATATTCCGGATCCTGCTGTTGATTGGACACTACCAGAGCATTTGAAGGGATACCCGGTATGCAACCTTGAGTTATTGAGAGTTTTGGAAAAGGTTAAGGCCTTTACCCTTTTGGGCTTTGAGCGTCTCTGGAATCTCTACACCTTAGCCAAGCGAGTCTGCCAAGAAGACATCCCTGGGAACTTTGTTGAGTGTGGCGTTTGCAGAGGAGGCAGCTCTGCACTGCTGGCTTGGGTGATCAAAAACTACAGCCGCCGACCCCGCAAAGTCTACGCTTTCGACACCTTCTCAGGAATGCCTCAGCCAACAGAAGTAGACCGAGATTACAGAGGATTTCTTGCCAATGATACTCCCTATGGAGCTGGAGCTTTGGGGGCTCCTGTCTCGGAGAACTTGGAGGTAATCAGCAGGGAACTAGGAGTTTGGGATCTCATTGTTCCTGTTCAAGGACTGTTTGCTGACACATTGCCAGCTTACCGTGACCAGGTAGGCGAGATCGCTTTTCTACACGCGGACGCTGACTGGTACCAGTCCACAATGGATATCTTTCAGAATCTTTATGAGCAGGTTAACTCCCAAGGATTTATCCAAATCGATGATTACGGACATTGGCAGGGATGTCGAGAAGCTGTCCACGACTTTGAACGAGAAATTGGGGCTTTCTTTCGGTTACATAGTATTGACTATACCGGAGTCTGGGTGAGCCTGGCTGAGAACCTGCCAGTAGTGAGAGATAGCTTAACAGAAGCTACACTTCCGCAAGGGATCCGTCTGAGCAAGTTTAACGTCGTTCTTTTCCCTTACTGGGAGCTAGAAGCGGAGCAGCTTGTGCAGGAGTTGGAGAAGCTGCTGGAGCAGATCTTGCTAAGCCCAAATCCAAAAGACTATGCTCTTATTTTGCCAGGGGATCCGGATCCACAGCTAGCCAATCAAACACTAGAAATGGCGGCGGGGAATGTAATCCTCAAACTTATGGAGAAAGGAGAGGAAGTAGCTGAGGAGCCGCTTTGTTCTGTGGTGTCTGGCTTGAACCCTTGGCAGTGGGAGAGGCTGATTCAGCATATGAACTACCGCTACCCTCTGAAGCGGGAGCGTTTTCCCAAAGGACTACGGCCAGCTGTCCAGAAGCTGCCTGTTTTGTTGATTGCTCAGTAGGATTTGCCGCCTATCCTCAACCCTCTTGAGGGGGGGGAGGCTTTAAAGTGCATCGGGATCCACTCCCAGTTCTCGCAGCTTTTGGGCCAGACGCTCCGCCCGCTGTTCGGCCTGCTCGGCTCGTTGCCGTTCTTGTTCAGCCCTTTGCCGCTCCAGTTCGGCCTCGGTGGGCACCAGCTCTCCAGCAGGCGTGGCCCAGCGAATCCATGTGGTTTCGATGTCCCGAAACCTGCCTTCCCATTTCACCAGGTACAGTCCCAGAACTGCGCTCGGCAGGCGACCTTCTGCATCGACTTCAATCGGCTCATAGTGGTCGCCCCTCAGCCGAAACCCCGCCCAGTCTTCTGGCTCAAACGGGTCAAACCAAAAGTACTCCGGCACCCGGATAATTTGCTCGTAAAGCTGCTTTTTGCTTGTCTTATCATCCTGGGCAGTGCTGGGAGAAAGAAGCTCAATCACCACGTCTGGCCCTTTGCCCTGCTCCCAGATCACCCAGCTTTTGCGCTCGCCCTTGGGCACTCCCAGCACCACAAAATAATCAGGCCCTCGGAAATTGCGGCTGCGGGTCTGCTCCAAGCTGTAGTAGAGGAACATGTTGCCACTGACAAAGCCATCAGGGCGCTGCTGCAGCCAGGTTTGGGTGACGGAGATGAGCAAGTCCATCTGGCACTTGTGTCGCCAGCTTCCCATAGGTACGCCGTCGTCGTAGGGGAGCTCGTCTTGGGTAGGGGGCCAGTCGGGTAGATTAACCGGATCCGGCACCTCAATAATCGGTTTGGGGTTGGTCATTGCCAGTTCTCCGATAGGTATTTTGGGCTGGCCAGTTTCCTTTACAAAGTATCGGGATCCACTCCCAGTTCTCGCAACTTTTGGGCGAGGCGCTCCGCCCGTTGCCGTTCGATCTTTTCGGCTTCTTCTGGTGTGGGCACCAGCTCACCATTGGGGAAAAAGTACCGCAGCTGCCGGTTGTGAATGCCCAGGTACAGCCCCAACACCTCGCTCCAGCGCCACCCCTGCTCCGTTGGCTCAATCTCCTCGTACTGTTCCCCCCTCAGTCGCCAACCCATAAACTCCTGCGTTTCGGGAGAAAAGTAGAAGTACTCGGGTGTCCTAAAAACCCTTTCGTAAAGCTCCCGCTTCTCACCCCGATCCACCTTGGCTGTTGATTCCGAAAGCAGCTCGACGATCAAATCCGGGTACTTGCCCCCTTCTTCCCACACCACCCAAGAGGGGCGGGGGCGGTTTTCTACCCCTTTGACCAAAAACAGATCTGGGCCGCGGAAGTCTTTGCTTTTGAGTTGCTCTCGGCTGTAGTAAACGGTGAGGTTCCAGGCGAGGAAGTAGTCGTTGCGATCCTGCCAGAGGCGGGTGAGGCAGCTCACCAGAATCAAAAGCTGCAGGGCGTGGAGGGAGTGTTCCATTTCCGGTTCATCGCTGAGCAGCCCCTGGGCCGAGGGCATGAGCTCCGCCAGTTGCTGGCGGGTGAGGGGAGTTGTCTTTTCTTGGACTTTCTCTGGGGCCAGCATGAGGCACGCAGGTCAGGTAAGTTGATTGAGCTATAGGCTAGCCCATAGGTAAACCTGTCAGCGGAAGGGGAAAAACGTTCTAGAAAAGAGAGGCATAATGAGGGGTGCAAACCTCTTTTCCTGCTCTCATGTCTTTCTGGAAACCTTTGGTGCTCTTGGCAGCGCTGCTTTTTGCCTGGGCAGGCGGGATCCCCTCTGTGCAAGCAGCCACTCTGGGCGGATCCCCTTACAACCGCGCCCAACAGGAGGTTGTGGTTGCAGCCAGTCCAGAGCAGGTGTTGAAGGCGGCTGAACAGGCTTTTCAAGTCTGGAAGCGAGGCGAGCTGCTGTCTGTGAATGCCGAGGCGCTGGAAGTGAAAGGGATCTCCCGCACCAACTTTTTTAAGTTCGTGGACGATCTGACGGTTTCCTTGTCGCCCATCGAAGGGGATCCCGGCCATACTCGTCTGCACATCACTTCGGTGGGCCGTATTGGGGAATACGATTTCGGCGGCAACCGGCGCAACATCAACGAGTACCTGAACACTCTGCAGTCCTTGTTGTCACAGGAGTAAAGCACCGCCATTGGGGTGAGAAAGGTGGATGACTCCTGGCTAGGGTCTTTCCGATTCCTCTGTTGCATGGTTCTCTTCTAGCTTGGCCACACGGGCTTCTAGCTTGCGCAGGGCCCGCTGCAGCTCAGGCAAATGTCGCTGAACTGCCATGCTCTTGCGCCATTCGGCAATGGGCTGATGGGGGTAGCCGGCCACGGTTTGGCCAGGAGGGATGTCGCTGGTAACGCCCGTCTGAGCGGCCACACGCACGCCATTGCCGATGTGCAGGTGGCCGGCCAGGCCGCATTGCCCGGCCAAAATGACGTGGTGGCCCAACTGGGTGCTGCCGGCAATGCCCACCTGGGCGACGATTAAGCAGTGGGATCCCGTGCGCACACCGTGGCCAATCTGCACCAGGTTGTCGATCTTGGTGCCGCGGCCAATACGGGTCTCCCCGACGGCGGCCCGATCGATGGTGGTGTTGCTGCCCACTTCTACACCGTCTTCCAGCACCACCCGGCCCGCCTGCAGCATGCGCCGCCAGGAGCCATCGGGGAGGGGAATGTGACCAAAGCCGTCGTCGCCGATAACAGCGCCGCTGTGAATCAGGCAATCATCGCCAATCTCTGTGCGCTCGTGAATGACGCAGTTGGCGAAAAGCTGACACCGGGATCCAACCCGCACATGGGGGTAGATGGTTACGTTGGGGTGGATTTGGGTGTAGTCGCCAATTTTCACCCCTTCCATCACCACCACATGCGGCCCGATGGCCACTCCCTCCCCCAACTCAACGCTGGGATCGATCACGGCTGTGGGATGGATCCCGGTGGGCAGGCGATAGGGTTGGTAAAACAGCTCGATGGCCTGGGCAAAGAGCAAGCGGGGATCCCTGCCCCGCAGGCAGGGGATGGGGCGAGGTAAAGCTATAGATTCGCCCACAATGACGGCGCTGGCTTGGGTTTGCTCCAAGAGGGGCAAGTAGCGGTCTTCGCTGAGGAAGCTCAGCTCGCCTGGGCGAGCTTCCGCCAGGCTAGCCACGCCGCGGATCTCGAGGGTGGGATCCCCCTCGTAGGCGCATCCCAATTTTTGGGCGATCTCCTGTAGCTGCATCAGGGTTGGTGTCCTCTACGATTGCAGCAGCCGCACATCCATCACGGTGCCGCGCAAGTTGTAGCTAAAAGTCTCCAGCTCCAGGGGAACGCCAACTTTGACGCGGTTGTTGCCCAGGACGATGCCGTTCTCGGTCCGCTGGCCCCGTCCCCGTAAGGTAAACACCAGATCAAAACGATAGGGCTCGGGGTCAGGCAAGTTCTCTACCCGTCCATCGGGGAAAACCACCGGCACGGTGCGGCTGACGTTTTCCACCCGCACCACTTCCACCTGGCCGTAGGGCTGGTTGCGGATGATCAAGTCAGCCTTCTGTCCGACCTGAAAAGGTTCCATGGAGCGGCTGCTGATCCCGCGCACGATCATGTCCACTTCCACCGGCAGCGTGGGGCCGCCCCCCACCTGGACGACGCTGCCCGCTTGCCGCCCTGGCAAAAACAAGACGGCGACAATGGCCGCCACCACAATCGCCAGCGCCCCCAGATCCAGGAGACTGACTTTTCCCAAAAGACGTCCCTGTCCGTCAATGAGCCGCATAGCCCCCTCTCCTCCACCACACTGTTTTGATTCTAGGCAGGTTTGCTCCCCAGGTGGCCTCTCCTGCTTGGCCTAAGGGATCCAGGCCAGGGCGCTGCTGCCCAGCGGCAGGCGGCGACGGCTGTTGGGGATCGGCAGCCCATCTTGCAAGTCCACCAGCCACACTTGCCCGCTGCGGATTGCTTGCCCAGTGCGGCTGAGGGGGGCCCAGGGATCCGGGATCTCCTCTTGCAAGGGCTGCAAAAGCGTGTAGGCCAGCATGCGCCCATCGGGGGAAAGGCTGAAGTCCAGCTCAAAGGGGTAGTCGGCCCGCCCCACCTCTACGGTCTTGCCCGCCCTCCCGCTGCCGAACACCACTGCCAGCAAGCGGGGGGACTCGGTGTAGGCCAGAGATTCCAACGCGCCCTCACCAACAAACTCGGCCTCGCTGACCAAGCCGTAAAAGACGGGTGCCCTCGGCGAAAAAGCTCCTTTGGTTACGGATCCCTCGGTAACCCAAATCTCCTCGCTGGTGCCGGTATTGCTGACGATAAAGAGGCTGCGGGTGTAGTCGGGATTGAAGCGCAGCAAAGCCCCGAAAGCCCCGTCGGGACGGATGGCCAAGGTTTGGCCGAACTGGGCCAAAAAGCTCTCGGCTGCCGCCCGCGGGTGCAAGGGCACGATCCCCACCCCCTGCCCCTGGGAGATGAGCAGGCTGCTCTCGTCAGGGCTGATGAAAAAGTCTCCCCCCAAAGCCGTATCCAGCTCCAGACGCTCGAAGGGATCCCGGCTCGTTTTCTGGATCCACAGTTCTGTCTGGACAGGGGCGAGGGAATCCCGTTGCAGGGGGATCCGCTCCGCTACCACCAGCTCCCCTGTCGGCGAGACCTGGAAGCGCAGGTTCTGGTAGCCCTGGTGATCCAACAGCAACTGGGAAGACTGATCCTCCAGATCCAGCCGGTACAGATCCTGGTGTTGCAGGCTGGTGGCGGTGGCAAAGTAGTAGACGAAGCGGCCATCGGCGCTGGGCTGCATTTGGGTGACCTTCAGCCCCGCCGGCGTCAGCAACGTGGTGGATCCCGTCTCCAGGTTAAAGAGCAACAGCCGCCCCCGTTGGTCTGCTTCCGTGCCGATCCCCAACAACTGCCGATCCGGCGTGCGAAACTCCCCCTCAAAAGGTCGCACCATGGGCTGGCCCCGCTCATCCACGGCTGCCTGCAGGCGCACCCGGTAGGTCTGGCCGTAGGGGGCCGGCTCTGTCAGCGTCCAAAAAAAGCGGCGGCCCAGCTTGCGCATCCGGCCCGGCAGAGGCGGCTGGATCTCCAAGTTGGCTGCAACGCTGTCCGCATCCATAGGGCGGTTGAAGGTCAGCACCATCTGCAGTTCCTGGGATCCCACCCGCTGCTGTTGCCAGTTGAAATCCCGCACATAGGGGGCCGTATGGTTGCCCAGCAAAAATAAGATCACCCCAATCGCCAAGTTGCAGAGGGTGATCCCGGCTACCCAGCGATCCAAGGGCTGGGTCAGCCCTCGCTGCAGAGCTGCATAGAAACGACGTGCCGGCCAGGCAGGCATCCGGGTCGTACAGTTCTCGACATCTCAAACCAGATTAAGGCACCTTTCAGGCGCTTGGGGCCACTGCCCTCACCCCCGCCCCCTCTCCCAGAGGGAGACTGCCCTCACCCCCAGCCCCTCTCCCAGAGGGAGAGGGGAGCTGGGCTGGAGCGGGAACGGGTAAACGGCTCTACTGCAGCATGACAAAGAGAAAGTCTTCCAACGCCGTCAGGAAGGTCAACACCTCGTCGGTTGCCTGTTCTTTCGTCAGGGATCCCAGCTCGACGACCCGTTGAATCAGCTCTGCCACCGGAGTCGGCCCCTGCAGCAGCGGAGCCAGCCATCTCACCTTCTCGGCAGGGATGCTGATCCGCCCGTGGGTGGCCCCTGTCCACTGCATTTCGTAGGGGCGGTTCTCTTGCAGGGCCTTGTTGTACTCCTGGTGGAAGCGGGTATTGCCCATCAGCAGGGGGTTAAACTGCACGGATCCCGTCAGCCAATCCGCATCCGTCCAAGGCAGCACCAGGGAAGAGCCGGCGTGCTCGGCCCAAAAGTCGATGAGGCGATGGGCAGGCCGGATCAGCTCGTAGAGGTGCAGCCGCTCCATAACGCTGAGGGTTTCCAGCCGTTGCCGCACAAACTCCGGCACTTGCTTAAAGAGAGACTCCACCGACCAGTCGGGCATATCCACCAGGCTTAAAAAGCCCAACCCTGCCTGCTGCAACATGCCAAACACCTCGGGGATCGTAAATCCCTTGTCGTTGGCAAGCAGATAGTTGTTCAGGATGGCGGCGTCTTCGGTATAGTTGGCCGGGTTCCATAGCACTGCCTTGGTCACCTCTTCCTGCAGGGATCCCATGAATTCCCGCACGTTCTTGGCGCCTACTGCTGGCGGGACGTCGAATTGCCCCACCTTTTGCAAAGCTTCCTGCAGGCGGAGAAACACCTGGCGTTGGCGGCGGCTGTGGAGATTGGCGCGAATAATGCCCTCGGGCTTGAGAACCTTTTTCATCGCCCGCAAGCCCTCAGTGGGATCTGCCAACAAATACAGAACGTCGTTCAGGCTGATGAAATCGAACTGGATCCCCAGGCGATCCAGCTCCAGCACGTTGAGGACGTAGCACTGGACATCGGTGAAGCCGTGGCGGCGCAGGCGTTCCTCGGTGAGCTTGACGGAAGCCGGCGACAGATCACAAGCCACAATCTGGGCGCCCGGATTGGCCTCCGCCATCATCAGCGTCTCCCAGCCGGAGCCACAGCCGGCGTTAAGCATCACCTTGCCCTCTGACGGGACGAGCATGTGGGTGCGCAGGTACTGGGCGGTGGTATAGCTCATCTTGAACATCTCCCCCAAGGCATTGCGGGCCGACTGGGAGAGGGGCACATTGGGGTAGGGCAGGGCCTCGTAGAGGCTGAGGGCCCGGTCTGCAGGCGAGAGAGCAGATCTGGTCATCGGCAGGGGAAAAGTGCAAGGGAGATCGAGAGAAGCAAGGCCATCGCTATGATTGAGTCTAGCCGCTGGTCGCGGCGGCGCTGCCGAGCAATAGAGATCTGCTGAGAACTGGCCATGACTGCTGCTGCTTTGCCCCGTCGCCGCTCCCGTTTCTCCCTGACAGGTACCCTGGCCGCCGTGGGCGGGGCGCTGCTGTGCGGGATCCTGGTGGTACGGCTGCAGGTGCCGATGCTGGAGCGAATCAATCTAGAGGCCCTGGAAAATGCCGAGGCCCGCAAAAACCGCAACATTGCCCTGGCCACCACCCTGGGCTGGCTGGGCTACCGCAACCTGGGCGCCTCCTGGCTGTGGCTGGAGCTGATCCAGTACTACGGCGACGCCCCTGCTCGCGCCCAAACCGGCTACGGCCTTGCCTACGAGTACTTCGACCACATGCTGCGGCTGGATCCCAATTTCTTCTTAGGCTACCGCCTCTCCAGCTTGGTGTTGACCTATCAGGCTGGCCAGCCGGAAAAAGCCGTCGAGATTTTGGATCGCGGCCTGCAGCAGTTTAACCCCCAAAACAACCCCGATGCCTGGCGGCTCTACGTGGATCGCGCCCTGATCAACTTCATGTTTTTGGGGGATGCGGAAGCGGGCCGCCGCGACTACTACCAAGCCGCCGCCTGGCGGGAACAGGTGGGCTTGCCCGGTGACGATTTTCGCCAACTGGGGGACAACATCGCCCGCAGCCCCCTCAGCCGCCGCTCCCGCTTCGATGTCTGGCTAAGCGTGTTTAACGCCACCAGCGACCGGGATACCCGCCAGTTTGTTCTGGAACAACTGACCCAATTGGGGACGGTGCTGCGCACGTTGCCCACGGGCGAGATCGAGATTCTCCCGCCGCCTCTGCCCAGTGGACTTGAGGAAGAGCCCTACCGCTTGCGCCTGTGATTCCAATCCAGTGACGCACTCCCGACCCTCATCTTCGTTGAGTCAACACAACATGGCTTACAGCACGCTGCGCGAACCGATAGCGTACGGGCTTCACGCTTCCCAGACTTGTTGGTACAGAGGTCTCAGCGTGCTGCCACCGTGCCACCCGCGGCGGGAACCAGTCAGGGAAACTCTTTAAGCTAACTGGACAAAGATTGCCATCTAGGGTTGTGACGTTGCCCCAAGAGGTGAGCTAGACTCTAACCCAAATTCTCATCCTGGGAGCCGACTTTTGCAGAAGGGCAAGCTCCGCGTCGGAGAAGTTGCTTTCTCTGACGCGGGTGAGTTATTGGCTCTGGCGCCTCTTTCCGAGGAAGCAGCAGCCCATTTGCTTCTGCCAGTCTGCGAAGACGCCTCAGGCTTTTGGCGGGTTCCCGCAGCCTCCCCATTTCTTATTATTTCTTAACTTTTGTTGTTCTGCGCAATTAGGAGTGATCCCCATGGCCTCAAGAACTTCTCTCCTGATGACGGCGGCTGTCCTTTCGGGCACTTGGTTTGTCCTCCCTGCAGCGGCCCAATCTTCCGCGACAGCGCGAGTACGGTCGGTGGTGGATGGGGACACCTTTTGGGCAGACTTGAACGGCAGGCCCACCCGTTTTCGCCTTGCCTATGTGGATGCGCCGGAGCTGACGCAGGGACGCTGGGGGCGGCTCTCACAAGAGGCTTTGCAAAGCCTGCTGCCGCCGGGATCCCTGGTGCAGGTGGATACCCTCTACGTCACGCCGGAAGGGCTGCACATTGCCCAGGTGTACAACTCTGAGGGCTTGGTGAATTTGGAGATGCTGCGCCAGGGGCAGGCGGCGGTTTACGAGCGCTTTTTGTACGGGGCCAACCGGGAGCGCTACCTGGAAGCTCAAGAATTGGCCCAGGCGGCGCGCCGAGGTTTTTGGCAGCAACGCAATCCGGTGATGCCCTGGGAGTTTCGGGAGACAGCCGCGCAAACCTCGGCCTTTGCGGGATCCAACGTTTTGGACGGCTCCTTCCTGCGGGAAAACCCGGCAGCGGCAGCGGGCGTGGGCATTGCCACAGCAGTGGTGATGGTGGGCCTGAGCAAAGTGTTGTGGAAAAAGCCTCGCCAGAAAAACGCGAGCATCCGCCAGATGGAGCGGGATCTGAAACAACTGCGGCGCAGCCTGGCCACAACGCTGGCCAGCTGCAAACAACTGGAACGGCAGTACGATCAACTGCTGCAAAAGGCTGAGGATTGGTTTGTCAGAGCCGAGAAGGCCAGCCAACATGACCAGGACGAACTGGCGCGCCAGGCTTTGGTGCAGCGGAACCAACACATGAGTGCCGCAGAGGCGGTTCGTCGCTCCCTGGACGAGGTTGAGGCCCAGGCGACAGCTATCCGCGAGGGCATTTCCCGCTTGGAAAGCCAGATCGCGATGGCCAAGCTGGAGCGGGAGATGAACAACTGACGTGAGCGCGGCCAAGCCCAACTCCTCCTCTGCTCTGTCCAGCCGGGCTACAGCAAGGTCTGGGGCAGGCTTTGCAGAACCGTGTGGACGATTGCCGCCGAATTGAGCGCCGCCGTCTGAAAGAAGCTCAAGAAATCGGCGTCGTCTCCTGCATCGCTGACCGAGCGCACCAGCAGACAAGGGATCCCGGCTTCTTGTGCCACCCGCACCACAGCCGCCCCTTCCATCTCCACCACCAGAGCCCCGGTGCGCTCGCGGATTTGGCGGCGTAGGTTGGCGTCGGCCACGAACACATCGCCGGTGGCCACCAAGCCTTGATAAATGATGGGATCCCGACCTTGCAGAGGGTGGAGAGGGATCCGCTCCGGGTGGGCCACGATTAAGTCGTAGAGGGCACTGTCGGCCTCAGCCAGGGGGTGGCGCAGCTCGGGAATAAAGTCGATCCCCAGGACAAAGCCTTCGGGCCGTCCGGTGCCGAAATCGTGCTCGATGGCAGTGTGGGCCAGCACCACATCTCCCATCTGTAGGTGATCGGCCAAGGCCCCGGCCACGCCGGTAAAGATGATGCCCCGCAAAGGGAAGTGGGCCACCAACAGGGCTGCCGTAGTTGCCGCCCGCACCTTGCCCACCCCTCCTTGAACCGCCACCACCGGTTGTCCGGCCAGGGATCCCTGATGGAACTGCCGCCCCAGATGGGTATGGACAGAATGGATCTCCATTGCTTGGGTGAGCATGGCCACTTCTTCCGGCAGGGCTCCCACAATGCCGACAGCCTTTTGGGAGGGGTGGGATGGAGCTTCCATAGGGCTTCCCTCAGGTTTTTTTAGAATCCTTAGGTTTGAGAGGCGGGCGGGATCCGGTGTCCCCACAGGCCCGGCCATTTGGTGACTTTGAGATCTCCCAGCACCTGCACCTGACAGGCCAAGCGCAGCCCGTTGCCGCCCTGGGCCGCCGCAGTGGACGGGAGTTGGTGGGGTGGCAAAGACAGGCGGGCCCGTTCTCGCCAGCCCATGGGGGAAACAGCCCCTTCGATCTGTACGGCACAGGTGCCACAGGTGCCCAGACCGCGGCAGTTGAGGATATGAGCCGGCGGGTTGTAGAGCGGGATCCCGGCTTGCAGCAGCACCTGGCGCAGGTTGGCGCCCGCCTCACAAGTGAGGGTGCGTCCTTGAACGTCAATCTGGGGCATAGGCAACCTTCCTAACCGCGAACAGTCCTATTCTGGCCTGAGCCGGATCCGGCAGCATGGCAGGTAGGTGGGAGGGCTAGGCAGTATAGTTAAGGTGGTTAGACAGGGAGTAGGGGAAAGATCATGGCCTACAGCGAGCCGCTCATTGACCGTTCTCCAGAGGTTTTTCCGGTGTTGGAGGAACCTGTTCGCTATGTTGAGGTCGTCTCGGCGGTGGTTTCCAGCCTCAAGGAAGATGCCGCCTACGAGAACCACGAGCAGGGTCACACCTGGAAATTCACCTACGGCACTGCGGAAGTGTTCGTCCACCTGAGCGGCGAATCCCCCGAAGATACTCTGTTGGTGTGGTCTCCCGTTCTCTCTCTGCCGGTGGCGGAGCCGGCTAAGCTCATGCAGAAGCTGCTGGAGAAAAATTGGAGCGACACTCTGGAAGCCCGTTTTTGCATCTGGAATAACCAAGTAGTCCTCAACCACTACCGCACTCTCGAGGGGATCAGTGCGGGCGAGATCTCGCGGGCCGTCACCATTGTCGCCAGCCTGGCCGATGAATACGACGAGCCGCTGCGAGCAGAGTTTCCCCCCACTTGAGATGGGATCCCAGGGAGCTTGGCTGCCCTATCGCGTGGCTCCTGGCGGCTGGCAGATGGAACAAGATGCCTGGCTTTTGCAGCGGCTGCGCCATGCTCCCAGGCCCTGTTTGCGCTTCTACGGCTGGGATCGGCTCACCCTCTCCCTAGGGCGGCACCAGGCCTGGCCCGATTCAGCGCCAGGGATCCCAGTGGTGCGCCGGCCCACCGGCGGACGGGCGGTGTTGCACCAGGCGGCTGAAGAGGCAGCGGAGCTGACCTACAGCTTGGTGCTGCCCCTTTCTTACCTCCAACGTCGGCTGCCCCGTTTGCAGCGGGCCTGCGTGTACGACTTCTGCTGCCGCTTTTGGGTAGAGGGCCTGGCAGCGCTGGGCATTGCGGTGGATCCACGCGTTTCTGCTCACGACCGACCTGCTGGCCAGAACCGCCTAACCCCAGACCCGGGCTACCACAACAAAGTCAGTTGCTTCGCCGCCCGTACCCGCGCCGATCTGAGCTGGCAGGGCAAAAAGCTGATGGGCAACGCCCAACTGTGGCAACCCTGGGGGATCCTGCAACAGGGATCCCTGCTGTTGCGGCCCAATTTCGAGCTGTGGGAACGATACCTGCCCGGCTCTCAGGTGATTGGCGTGTACGACCTTTGCCCCACAGCGCCGGGGATCCCTGAACTGATCGAACATTTTCTCCAAATGGCCCAAGAGTGCTTTGAGGTGGAATGGCAAGAAGAAACCTGGCCGGATCCGCTTCACTGGGAGGATCCGGCGGGGATAGCTGACCCTGAGTGATAGAGAACGGCAAGATCCACTTCCCCCCTCTCCCTCTGGGAGAGGGGCTGGGGGTGAGGGTGCCTCTGGGAGAGGGGTTAGGGGTGAGGGGGTGTTCGTCTCATTGGTATTCGGGATAACTTTGGAAGTGGTTGCGTTCTTGACACTCCCACCGCCTAAAGGGGGGGATTCTTACGCAGTCCACAAACGAGCTCGTAAAGGCGCTGTCAAGACGCCTCTAGACAGTTCCGTGTTGCAAATGCATCTCCATCCGAAGGGGCTGTGCTAAAACCAAGGCAGCGCTCAGCCAGGTGAGCCATGCCAAAAGTTTGGGCGGCAGTCTTGCTCAGTGTATCGCTGTGGATCCCGCAGCCTGCTTGGGCAATTACCCTCGAACAAGTGCCCAACCCCCGCCGCCAGTATGGAGGATGGGTTTCCGACACCGCCGACATCCTCAGCAGCAGCACTGAAAACGAGCTGAACCGTCTCCTCACCCAGCTTGAGCAGCGCACCAGTGCCGAGATGGCGGTGGTGACGGTACCCAACACTCAGGGATATGCCACGCCGAAAGCGTTCACCACGCAGCTATTTAACTACTGGGGCATTGGCAAGGCCGGTCGCAACAACGGCGTGTTGTTTCTCATCTCGGTAGGGGATCGGCGGGTGGAAATTGAAACCGGCAGGGGCTTGGCCACCATCCTTCCCGACAGCCGCGTTCAGCAGATTATCGACCAGCAGATCCTGCCCAAGTTTCGCAATAGGGATTTCGATGGCGGCACCTTGGCGGGAGTACGGCAGTTAACCTCAGTGTTGCAGGGGCAGCCGGTTGCCGAGGTTCCTTCAGCCGCTTCTCAAGCTTCCACTTCTCTTTCCACTGCAGCCGTTCCTCGAGCGGTTGGAACGGGATCCCTGGCTGCTGCTCAAAGCTCGCTGGAAGGGATCCTGCTGCTGTTGGGGATCATTATCCTAGGGGTGGGGTGGCAGCGCTCCCGCCTGCCGGTCTATCTCAAGGCCGAGCGGGGAGGAGCAAAAGTCCTGTCCCTGACACGCCGAGAGCAGGGGACAATGGCTGTCCTCTCCTCGCTGCAGAGCGACCCCGTTCGCCTGCTTCTCTATTCTGGCTCCCTCTGCCTTGGTCTCTTCCTGATGTCGGCCAGCGGTAACTGGCTGGTACTGGTGCTGCCCTTCCTGGCAGTTGTGACCACCGACGGCATCTTGGGCTCGAAGCGTGGGATCCCGTTTCAGCCGGTGGTGTGTCAAAGCTGCGGTCGGCCCATGCGCCCCATCCAGCCCCAAATTCTCGATGGGCAACTTCCCCCAGCGCATCGCCTGGCCAAAAGCCGGCGCAGAGCCCGCTACTACGGCTGGTTTTGCCCCGCCTGTCAGGGGATGGCCGTGGTCGTGCGCGAAAATAAATCTTATCGCCACCTTTATTGCCCTCAGTGTCAAGCTCTTACCCTTGATCTCCAAACCGAGATTATTAGGAGAAACATCTATCCCTACACCTTCAGACGAGAAATCTTGACTTGCCCTCTCTGCCAATACCGAACGGAGCGAGAAGTTGAAGTCCAAGAGCCTGATGACAGCGATTATGACACCAGAGACCGAGATAGAAACTTCGGGGGCGGCAGCAGCCACGGCGACGGAGCAGGCGGCAGTTGGTGAGACCCAACTCTAGAGATTTCTCTATCGATTGAACAAGGGAGTTGGGCTTCTCTTAAATCCGCCGGGACAGTAGAGTGGTAAGGGAGCAGCGATAGCGATTTGTTAAGGACGAAGATCCCATGACCCTTGCAGAAGGCGTGCAACTGGTTACCTTTGGGGTGCTCTCGGCGATGGCCATCGGCTTTGCCATGGGAGTGGTTTGGGCCCCTAACATCGTCTATTCCGGCTTTCTCTTGGGGGGCGTTTTCCTGAGCATGGCCGGGCTGTACCTTCTCTTGAATGCCGATTTTGTGGCTGCCGCCCAAGTGTTGATCTACGTCGGCGCGGTCAATGTGTTGATCCTGTTCGCCATCATGTTGGTGAACCGGCGCTACACCTTTGCTCCTCTGAAACTGGGCTGGCTGCGCAATGGGGTGACGGCGGCGGTGTGTTTGGGGCTGTTTGCCCTCCTGACGGCAATGGCCTTGAATACCCCCTGGCAGTTGGAGCCAATCCAGCCCACGAGCAGTGCTCTGGTGATTGGCGGGCATTTCTTTAGCGATTATCTGTTGCCGTTTGAGCTGGCTTCTGTTTTGCTGCTGATGGCGTTGATCGGGGCCATTGTGCTGGCGCGTCGAGAGTTTGTCATCCCCCAAGCCCAAGAAGGGGATCTCAGCTTGCTGGAGCGGGCTCGGCCCCGGCTGGAATCGGAGTCGGAACGCCCAGCAGAGCTGGTGAGCACCCGTTAAGGCTGTCTGCTCTCGGCCATACAGCTCAAGGTCTTCCTCACACCCCTCTCATCCGTATCCACTGGAGCCTCTTGGGATGTTGCAACTGCAGTTTTTCTTGGTGGTCGCGGCAGTTCTCTTCTGCATCGGCATCTACGGCTTGATCGTCAGTCGCAACGCCATTCGGGTGTTGATGTCGATTGAGCTGATGCTCAACGCGGTGAACCTCAACTTTATGGCCTTCTCCAACTTTGTTGACTCCAGCTTGATTCGCGGCCAGGTGTTTTCGGTGTTCGTCATCACCGTGGCGGCTGCCGAGGCGGCAGTGGGCTTGGCCATTGTGTTGGGGATCTACCGCAACCGGGCCACCATCGACATGGAGAGCTTTAATCTGCTCAGGTGGTAGTTGTTTTCTTGATCGATTACGTTCAGGTGCGGCTGGGCAGCGGCGGGCATTGGATCCCGGGGATCAGGGATTCCAGTATGCCGCTGCAGGCATCCCAGAGCAGCTCGATCACGTAGTGAAACCCAGCCTCGCCCCCGTAGTAGGGATCCGGAACTTCTTCATCGGTGTGGGAACGACAGTAGCTACAGATTAAGCGCACCTTGTCGGCATATCTTCTCTGGGGATCGAGGCTGAGGATATCGCGATAATTTTGCCGATCCATAGCCAGGATCAGGTCGAACTCCCGCAGATCCAAAGGATGAATTTGCCGGGCTTGGCCGTGCAGCTCCAGTCCATAGCGCTGGGCAACTTGTTGCATGCGGCGATCTGGGGGACTGCCGATGTGATAGGCGGCTGTACCTGCCGAATCGCAGATAATGGCTTCTTCGTGGCCGCTGCTCTGCAGCAAGTAGTTGGTGATCCCTTCGGCAGCAGGAGAACGGCAGATGTTGCCCAGACATACAAACAGCAGCTTTTGGCTCATGGCAATCTCAACGGCAGTAAAAAGCTCTTCTTAACCCTACAACAATGTCCATCTGGTGGTTCTTTAGAATGGGGCCGATCCCACTTTCTACCGGGAGCCGCTGCAGTGTTTGGAATTCCAGGTTCAATCAAACCGACAAGGGATCTCCAGGCACTGCTGCAACAGCTTCAGGTAGTCTTGGCCATCCATGAGAAAGGCGCCAAAACGGGCTAGGTGCGGGTTCATCAACTGAGCGTCGAACAGGCGAAATCCCCGCTCCCGCAGGTGTTCCACCAGCTTCACCAGGGCCACCTTCGAGCCGTTGGGCCTGCGGTAGAACATGGACTCGCCGATGAACGCTGCCCCCAGGGCAATGCCCAGGATCCCGCCTGCTAGGGTGTCTCCCTGCCAGGTTTCAAAGCTATGGGCAAAGCCGGCCCGGCGCAGAGCTGCGTAGATCTGCTTCAGCTCACGGCTGATCCAGGTGTGGGTACGAGCGGCACAGCCTTCTACCACCTGCTCAAAAGCGTCGTTGATCCGCACCTGGAAACGACCGCTGCGCACCAAAGGCCGCAACGAACGGGGGCAGTGGAATCGCTCGTCGAGCGGGATCACGGCGTGCCGGTCGGTGCC
This sequence comes from Synechococcus sp. H55.7, assembly GCF_047462395.1. Lineage (NCBI taxonomy): Bacteria > Bacillati > Cyanobacteriota > Cyanophyceae > Synechococcales > Synechococcaceae > Synechococcus > Synechococcus sp. H55.7. Next base: position 13,495 of record NZ_JANSJD010000027.1, on the reverse strand, counting down.
GTACCAAGCTAGGGATCCCGTCTCTTCGTCGGCCATCAGGAAGTAGCCTTGGGCGTATCCGGCCAGAATGGCGTCCAGGTTCACTTGTGCCCCCTCAAGATTGCCATTGGGGCGAGAGACTGGCAAAATCTCCCGCATTGACTTTGGGGTGACAATCCACGCAGCCACTGACCCGCACAGGAGTGGGAAACTCCACTTGCAGGTGCAAGGCGCGGAAATAGCGAGAATCGGCCAGGCGGTAGGGCACCTGTTCTCCTTGTCGCAGAGGGCGGGAGTTGGGCCGCAAATAACCCCAGGCCAGTTGCAAAGCCACGCCGCTCAGGGGCTGGATCTGCTGGCCATAGTGGCTGGGATCCTGTAGCAGCCGTCGCCAGGTTTCGGTGGGCAACACTTGGGCGGGCAACGCCACGTGGCAACTGCCACAACTGCGCACATATTGAGCCTGCTCCAGTTGGGCTTGAGTTAGGCCCTGCTGTGCCTGTGCCCCCAGCTTCTGTGCCGATCCCGCCAGCAGGGATCCCACAAACCCGGCCAGGATGACCACCATGGCCCAGATCCCAAATCGAAGTCGCCGGCGCCGTCTTTGTGAAGGAGCCATACTCTCACAGCCACTGCCTATGCTTTCCACTCTATGTCCTTTCCGGTAGCGAAATCAGGAGTGAAAACGGCGCCTCTGGCAGTGGCCACTCAAAACCCTTCTTCCTCGAGGGCCTGGACGTTTTGCACAATCCGGGAAAGCTCGTTTTTCTCGTCCACATTGATGCGGGTCGGGGAGCCGCTGATGATGCGCTCGTAGCCCCGGAAGGAATCGCGGATTTGGATGCCTGCATTGGAGATCAGGTACTCGCGGATCCCTTTGTCGTGCCAGGATCCCCGCATTTTGAAGACATTGAGCGCGCGGGCCATCTCGCCGCGGATCTCCACGTATTGCAGCAGGATGATCGTGTCGGTGATGGTGGAGATGTGGGACTCGGTGATGGAATGGGATCCCATGAATTGGTCGGTGGTGTTGGTGAAAAAGCCGGTGATCTCCTCTTGCTTGGCCAGGCCGGTTACCCCAATAACAAACTGGCGGAAGGCATTTTGGCTCACCCCCCGCGCCAGCGCCGACAGCGAGTCGATGGCCATGCGAGAGGGCTTGAAGGCCATCATCTCCGTTTTGATCTTCTGCAGGTGATCTTCCAGGCCAGCCGACTCCGGATAGGCGCAGATGATCTTAAGGAGGCCCTGCCGCTCGAACTCTTCCAGCTCAATGCCCCAGGAGGAGGCGTTGCGGGAAAGCTGCGCCCGCGATTCTTCATAGGCGAAGAGAATGCAGCGTTCCCCATCCAGACAACCCCGCTCTAGGAATTTGCTCACCAGCGAGGTTTTGCCCGTGCCGGTGGCGCCGGTGGCCAAAATAATCGAGTCTTTGAAGAAGCCACCGCCGCACATCTCGTCCAGCTTCTCGATACCCGAAGAAACGCGCACATTGGAGGAGCGCTGCGTCAGTTGCATGGCCCCCAGCGGGAAGATGTTGATCCCGTCGTTGGTGATGGTGAAGGGATATTCCCCCTTCATGTGGGTGGTGCCCCGCAGCTTCAAGATCTCGATGGTGCGCCGCCGCTTCTCGCCTTCCAGAATGTTGCGCAGGATCACCACGTTGTCGGAGACAAATTCTTCCACGCCGTAGCGAGCGATGGGGCCGTACTCGTCGGTGCGCTCGGTGGTCATGACGGTGGTGACATTGGCCTGCTTGAGGCGGGCCGTCAGGCGGAACAGCTCTCGCCGCACCACGCCGGCAGGGTCGTATTGCTGAAAGATGGCCGTCACCGAGTCGATGGAGACCCGCTTGGCTTTGTATTTGCGGATGGCGTACTGGATGCGCTCGATAAGGGCCGACAAGTCGAAATTGCCGCTCACCTCGTAGCCTTCGGGATCGGGGGAGGCATCCAGGATGAACAGTTGGCCCCTGTCGATGAGAGCCTGCAGATCCCAGCCAAAGCTGGAGGCATTGCGAATGATATCAGCGGGGGTTTCCTCAAAGGTGACAAAGATCCCCGGCTCTTGATACTTCACGATGCCGTTGTAAAGGAATTGAATGGCAAACAGAGTTTTGCCGGTACCAGAGGTGCCGCTGACCAAGGTGGTGCGTCCCAGGGGCAGCCCACCGTGGCTGATGTCTTCAAAGCCCTCGATGCCCGTCTGTTTTTTCGGGATCCCACGCAGCTCCGATAGACTCGCTGGGTGGTTGTCTGTGGTTGGTTCGGTGGAGTCCTCTGCGGCGTTATCCTGTGGCTTTTCTGGCTCAGAAGGCCCCAATGATTGGTTCATCCCATTCTCCTTGCCCTCGTGGCCTGTCTCAAGTCTCTTCGTCCAGTTCTTCGTAGAGCAGATCCAGGCCGATGAGCACTTTCTCGCGGTTGGACAGATCGCCAATAATCTTCCGCACCGGTGGCGGCAGGATTTTGGCCAAGGTCGGCGTTGCCAAGATCTTATCTTCCTCTGCCAGTTGCGGGTTTTTCAAGACATCGATCACCTTCAGACTGTACACGCCGCGGAATTCCTTTTCTAAGATGTCTTGCAAGGTGCTGAGGGCACGCAGAGAACTGGGGGTGTTGCCCGCCACGTAGAGCTTGAGGACATAGGCTTTGCGAGTGGACATATCAGGGATCCCTTGGGGCAGGTTTGGGAATGGAGCGGCGGTACATTTCGCTCAGGTGGGCCATCACATCGATCAGGGTGAGGCGGTAGTCTAGCAGGATCTCTTCGCTGCGGCCTTCCAGTTTCAGTTGTTTGGCAAAGTCCTCCATCAAGTTCATGTGCAGCTCCAGCAGTTGAGCAGCGCCGATGTCGGCAAAGAAGGCAAGGGCCACCAGCTCGTCGATGCGGGCATTGGCGGTCTCAGGAGACTGAAAGTATTCCAGGACAATGGTTTGGTACAGGCCGCGCAGCCGCTGCATCAAGGCTCGCTGCTCGTGGGGTGGGAGGCGCCGATAAAACAGCTCTGGGTCACGATGATAGTACACTCCGGCATAGCCCAGCCGTTCCCGCAGTTTCTCCGCCAGCCGTCGCTGTTGTTGGTTGCTGTAAGCCAGGTAGGGCTGATCGCTGGGATGCACTGGGCCCTGCGGGAGACCGCAGGTGGGAGACATCTGCAGAAACAAGGCGATGGCCCGATCCACCAGCAGCTCTAAGACGGAAGGGGATCCTGAACAGTCGGCCCGCGCCTGTCCCTTCAGCTCTTGCGGCGAAATGGGACGAACAAGAGTGGCATTGTGGTAAAAAAATTGCTCCCGCTTGAGCAATGCCTTTACCCGAGAGGAGTGTTCTTCGGTCTCCAGATGGGATTCTTCCAGCACAATGGCCAACACGGTCGGCAGCAGAAGCCCCCAGGCGCAGAGCTGATTACCCAGATCGTGCAACTCCTGCAGCCGACCGGGATCCACCAGAAGCACCAAGCAATCGACATGGCCGTCTTGTTTTCTGAGGGCTTCTAGAAAGGCCGCTTGATCCTGAAAACACTCGACGACGAAACGCTGCGGGGGTAGCCAGTCCTCGCAAGCCAGAGGTTCCTCTGCTGGCGGCTCCCAATCCAGCAACAGGCTGATGCGCAGGGGGTGGGGGTCAGGCAACAAGACAAGGGCTGAAGACGCATTCCTATCTTAAATCTGGCCGGGATCCCCGCTCACCTGCCAGAGTTGGGCCAAAGGAGCAATCCTCTGATCCGCTCCACTGAGTGTGCAATCTGTTCAGACGCTGCCTGCGCTCTTGCCGGATCCCGCTTGTGCTCTTCGGCCAGAGTCCTCATCGGCGATGACGGTGCGGTAGTACTCCTCCAACTGTTGTGTGGCCGCCGACCAACTCCAGCGCTCAGCCTCTTGCCGGGCCTGCTGCCGGAAGAGCTGCCGCTGCCCGGTGCCCTCTAAGAGCTGCCGCGTGGCCTGGACAAAGTCGCTGTCGGAGTCCGGATCGAACAGAAAGCCGTTGCGGCCGCTGTCCACCACATCGGTAATGCCGCCGCAGCGGGGGGCGATTACCGGACAACCGGCAGCCATGGCCTCCAACAAGACCAAGCCCAACGTCTCGGTGCGGGAGGGGAACACGAACAGATCCGCGGACGCAAAGGCCGCCGCTAGGTCTTGCCCCTGTAAATAGCCCGTAAACACCACGTCGTAGCCGGCAAAATGTTGCTCCAGGGATCCCCGCTCCGGCCCGTCGCCCACGATAGCCAGGCGCGCCTGCGGGATCTGCTCCAGCAACACCCGGATCCGCCCCACCTCTTTTTCCGCCGAGAGCCGACCTACGTAGAGCAACAGCGGCCGCTCCGGCTGACCCGCCGTAAGGCGGGCCCGCATCTCTGGGTCGGCAGCCTGCGGATGAAACAGCTCCGTATCCACCCCCCGCTGCCACAGTTGCACCCGCTCGATGCCGTGGGCGCTCAGCTCCTGCATCATGGCCGTCGAGGTGCAGAGGTTGACCCGCGCCAAATTGTGCCCCAGCTTGAGGAGGTTCCACAAAACTCCCTCCAGAAAGCCCAGCCCGTAGTGCTTCAGATACTTCGGCAGATGGGTGTGGTAGGAGGCCACCAGCGGGATCCCCATCGCTTGGCTGTAGTAGAGGCCCCCCAACCCCAAAACCGCCGGGTTGACCACGTGGATGACATCCGGTCGGAAGCGGTTGAGCACCCTGCCGATGGCGGGGCCGGGAGCAGCCAGCTTCAACTCCGGGTACAAAGGCAAGGGGAAGCCTGGGATCCCGTAAACCCGCGCCCGGGCAAACCGCCTGGGCGCCCCCTGAGGCGCGACGATAAGCACCGAGTTGCCGCGGGCCGTCAGATGGCGCACCGTGTGGCAAAGCCGCGTAACGATGCCATCCACCTTGGGCAGAAACGTTTCCGTAAACAGGGCTATGCGCATCGGGATCCCAAGCCTAGTGAAAAGGCTCTGCAGATTCTCTTAGGATGAGTGTTGCACAAAACGGCAACGCAATGACGGCTTGGGATCGCAGCAGCACAACTTTATTGCAGCAGCTGATCTTGCAGCGGAGCAGAATGAGTTGGCTCTTGGTTCTGGCCGAGGGTATCGGCCGCCGTTTTGCTGATCAACAGCAGCGTAGCCGCCAGAGCCAGTCCAATAACGTCTCGCCACATAATCCGCTCCCACACTCCTCATGCCCCCTACTGTAGCGGCGGTTTTTTCGGCTGGGCAGTGATGGGCGACGGATTTTTAGGTGACAACAATCACTTCCAGAATTGCGGCTTTGCCCCCTAGTCGCGAAAGGCCAGTTGCAAGCTGGTGATCAGCAGAACCAAAGAAAACACCGCCATCACCCCTCCCCAGAACCAGTAGGGCAAAAACAGGTTTTGGGCAATCTGGCTGGAATCGGAGAGGATCAGCCGCCCGTCGATGACAGCAGCGTCCATAAAAAGATAGTCGAGCTGGTGATAGGTGCTCACACAGGCTTGCACCCCCAAAAACTGCAGGGCAAAGCTTTGTAACCAAGAGGCAGCCCAGCGAGCTACTGCCAGGATGCCCAAACCCATGGCCGGGAGGAACAAAAGGCCAAAAGGAGAACGCACCCAGAGCAGCGTCGAGAGCAATAACAGGGATCCCAAAAATACCAGCCCCAGCCGAGCTGTGCTGCGGCGGCGGGAGGTGAGGATGAACAGGGCCCCAGCTATGGGCGGCCCCATCGGCCCGGCAGCGGCCACCAAGGCCCGCCCCACCCGCCCCAAAAACAGCTCGCCACTGTGAATGGCCAGCCCCGAGCCGTCGGGATAGATCTCAAGACGATGAAACTCCCCCCCCAACAGCAGTGCCATCAGGCCATGGCCCATCTCGTGAAACCAGGTGGCCAACAAAGTAAAGGGGTAGAGGAGGTAATTGCCCCAGGGAAACCGCCAGAGCAAGACTGTCAGCCCCGCCGCAGCCACCAGCCAGATCACGCTGTGCCGGCCAGGCCTTGCGGAAGGGGAAGGAGGCAGCTCAAACTGAGTCATACCAGCAGGGGGGTGGAGAAAAGGCCCAAGATGCCTTGTCGGCCTAGACGATTGCCGGCAGAAAAAAGTTCCACATCAGGCAAAAATAGCCGGGCCAACTCCCCTCTCCCAGAGGGAGAGGGGTTGGGGGTGAGGGTGACCTCTGGGAGAGGGGTTGGGGGTGGTCGCGTGAGCGGCGCGGAGCGCTTGGGTGACCTCTGGGAGAGGGGCTGGGGGTGAGGGGCAGCAAGGAGACAGGGGAGCCGTCTCACAGGTAGGCTGGAAAAGCCCCAAGGGATCCCTGCCTATGGCCACCTTCCTGCGCGACTGGAGCTACCGCTTTCCCTGGCTTTACCGCAGCATCAGCGGTGCGGCTGCCCTAGCAGTGGGGGGATATGAGCGACTGCGCTGGTTGCCCCTCCAAGGGATCTCCATCCAGCCCCAGGAGCGGGTATTGGATCTCTGCTGTGGCCCTGCCGAAGTGACTCCAATCCTAGCCGAGCTGAGCCAAAACGTTGTCGGCCTGGATGCTTCCCCCAAAGCCCTGGCGGCAGCTCGCCAACGCCTCCCCAAGGTGGAATTTGTGGAAGCCTTTGCCCAGGATCTGCCCTTTCCTGCCAACAGCTTTGATTGGGTGCACACCAGCTTGGCCCTGCACGAGCTGCCTTTTCCTGACCTGGAACAGGTGCTGCGGGAAGGGTGGCGGGTGCTCAAGCCGGGGGGAGGGCTTTTGATCCTGGACTTGCACGCGCCTTGCCAACCTTGGATATGGCCTGGGCTGGCCCTCTTTCTGGCCCTGTTTGAAACCGAGACCGCCTGGAACTTGCTCAAGTTGGATCTGCCGCAGTACTTGCAGCAGCAGGGCTGGCAACCTGTCCGGCAAACCCTGCACGCCGGGGGGGCTTTGCAGGTGATCCAGGCCCAAAAGCCTGCCGCCTAAGCTGCTCACCCTTGGTGCCAGAAGGGGGTGCCGAGAACCGGTGTGCTGGGCTGAGCCGCTTCCTGGGGGGTCATCGCGCCGGCCAGGTAGGCTCGCCGGCCTGCGCGCACTGCTTCCGCAAAGGCCTCGGCCATTGCCACCGGATCCCGAGCCAAGGCCACCGCTGTATTCAACAGCACCCCATCGAAGCCCCACTCCATCACCTGGCAGGCGTGGGAGGGCAGGCCCAGGCCGGCATCCACGATCAGGGGCGCCTCGATCCGCTCTCGCAGCAAGCGCAAGTTGTAGGGGTTGAGGGGGCCCTTGCCGGTGCCGATGGGAGCGGCCCAGGGCATCACCACTTCACAACCGGCATCCAAGAGCCGCTGGCACAGCACCAGATCGTCGGTGCTATAGGGCAGAACCTTGAAGCCGCGACGGATTAGTTCGGCAGCGGCAGTGGGCAGTTGCACCGGATCCGGCTGCAAGGTGTAGTCATCCCCAATGAGCTCCAGCTTGATCCAGTTGGTGCCGAACACCTCCCGCGCCATCTCCGCTGTGGTGACTACCTCCTGCACGCTGTGGCAGCCGGCGGTGTTGGGCAGAACCGGGATCCCTAGCTTCTGGAGCAGGGCCCAAAACCCTTGGGAAGCTTCCGACCCCAGCGCCCCCTGGCGCCGCAGGGAAACGGTCAACAAACAGGGCTGTGCCCGCACCACCGCCTGCTCCAAAATGGCGGGCGAAGGGTAGCGAGCCGTCCCCAGCATCAGGCGGCTGGGCAGCGCTTGGCCGTAGAGCACCAAGGGATCCTCATCGGCCCGAGTCGAGGGGGAGACAGGAAGAAGAGTGGACATCGCTGAGGGGCAAAAATGCGGGATCTGAGGGGAGGCAGTCGGGCACTAGCCGCCGGCAACCGGCGCGACAATCTCCACCTGGTCGCCTTCTTGCAGACGAGTTCGCTCGTACTGGGCGCGCGGCACAAACTCTAGATTAACCGCCACCGCAAAAGGGCCACTGATCTCCACCTGGGCTATCGCCTCGGCCAGCGTGGTGCCCTCCGGCAAATCGTAAGGCTTTTGGTTGATCAAGACACGCATGGCGACAGGGATTCACCGGCAAGAGGGGCAGCCTGTACCTGAAAAGGGATCCCCAACTCCTGAGCAAGGCGGCAACTGCCGTGGTGAAGATACTCCAAGACGGCATCGTGGATAGCCGGGGAGATCATAAAGCCATGGCGATAGAGGCCGTTGATCTGCAACAGGCGAGGCGCGCACTCCACCACGGCTGGCAAGTGGTTCGCCAAGGTGGGACGACATTGGCTGCCTAATTCCAGGATACGCGCTTCGGCAAAGGCAGGGTGGACGGCGTAGGCGGCGCTGAGCAGCTCCAGAGCCGAGCGGACACTCACCGGCGAGCGATCCTCGGATTCAATTTCGGTGGCTCCCACCACAAACAGGTGCCCCGGCTTGGGAGCGATGTAGATCGGGTAGCGGGGGTGCAACAGCCGGGTCGGGCGCCGCAAAGCTACTTCCGGGGCATACAGACGTACCACCTCACCTCTAACTCCCCGCAGCGGTGACTGCCCACCCCATTCTGTTCGGGATCCCAGGCCGCGACAGTCCAAAACCCACCCGCCGGTTTGTTGCTGCCAGGCTTCCGCCTGCTCCAGATCCCAGGGGCAACTCCACTCCACCTCCACCTCGTGCTGCCGCAGCTTGGCCAGCAGAGCCGACAACAGTTGGCGGTTATCCAGTTGGCCCTCTTGGGGAAGATACAGGCCTTGCCCAAATCGCCCGGCCAGCGAGGGCTCCAGCTCAGCTACAGCCTGGGCATCCAGAGGCTGGGGCTTGGGGAGATGGGGAAGGCGTTCCCCCACAGCAGCTAGCAGGGATGAGAAGCGTCTGGCTTCCCCCGCATCTTGGCGGTGCCAGAGGATCAGGGTGCCTTCCTGCTGAAAGAAAACCGGCTGCGGCAGACTGGCCAAAAGGGAGGGCCAACGGGAGAGGGCATAGTACCCCTGCGCTACTACGCTGGCCTCGGCGACGGCAGACTCCGCCAGGGGAGCCAGCATGGCAGCGGCAAAATGGGCAGCACTGCTCTCGACGGCACCGGCAGGAGCCGCCTCCACGATGCGGACAGAATGCCCGACCTCGACCAGGGTGGCAGCCAACAGGCGCCCCATCAGACCGGCTCCGAGGACAAGAATGGGATCCCGCTGCGCTCTCCCCACCGCTGACGGGATAGGAGATGGCCTGGGCAGACTTGCTGCCGCATTTGTCCGAGAAGATGAGGTTGAAAGGGTCAAAGTGCCCCCCACCGCTGAGGCAATGGATTTCATGTTAGATCCGATGTTGACATACCCCCTGTCCTCAGGGACAGGGATTCTTGACGCTTGAGAAGGTGAAGGCGCAGGCAAAGCTCTTCGCCCTTAGTTTGGCCGCTTGGCGGGCATCACAACCGCGGCGGATGGTAGGGAGGTTCTTTGCAGTTGTGCAGGTTTTCTGGGGTATGGCGATGGACAAACTCACAGCAACGAGCCAACGCCTTCAGCACCAGCTCCAGTTTCTCAACCTGCTGGGGGGTGGTGATGAGTTGGCAGGATACGGTGAGAATGTGAAACATTTTCAGGTGGTGAAGTGATGGCGTCAACTGGAGTACCCCTTGCCGGATTCGGGCATCCAGGTACTTACCCTCCCCAGCCTACAAAGGTAGGGGACTGTTGAACTTTCTCCCATCCTAGTCGCCATTACCGGTTCCACGCTCTGCCAAGTTTAGGATCAAGATCCCCAGCAAAGCTAGGCTCAGCAAGCTGGCGATCACCATCGGTTCATCTGGGATCATATCCATCTAGACTTTGCCTCACCCCATCGTAAAGAGCCATACCTCAGACTCGTTGCCCAACCCGGCGGCTACCCTCTGGTCACCCTGAGCAAGCATCTGTCCAGCGGCTTACACTACACTAGAAGAACTGACCCATCCCTTGGACTGGCATGATTCCCACGGTTATCGAGCAATCCGCGCGAGGCGAGCGCGCCTTTGACATCTACTCGCGTCTTTTGCGGGATCGGATTATCTTCCTGGGCACCCAGGTGGACGACGACATTGCTAACCTGATCGTGGCCCAGATGCTCTACTTGGAATCCGAAGACCCCGAGAAAGACATCTACCTCTACATCAACTCCCCCGGCGGCTCGGTCTATGCCGGTATGGCCATCTACGACACCATGCAACACATCCAGCCGGATGTCTCCACCATCTGCATCGGTCTGGCCGCCAGCATGGGAGCCTTTCTGCTGGCAGGGGGCACCAAAGGCAAACGCATCGCCCTTCCCCACGCCCGCATCATGATCCACCAGCCCCTCGGTGGAGCCCAGGGGCCGGCCACCGACATCGAAATTCAGGCCAAAGAGATCCTCTTCATCAAAAACAGCCTCAACAGCCTGCTGGCCTACCACACCGGCCAACCTCTGGAGCGCATCGAACGCGATACCGACCGCGACAACTTTATGACCCCAGAACAGGCCAAAGAGTACGGACTCATCGACCAGGTGATCAGCAAGAGATCCCAGCCAACCCTGGCAGCCGTTTCTTGAGCGTCTAGGTTCTGCGGCCAGCTTGCAGGGCTCCCTCAAAGCAGGGAGCTTTTGCCTGTTGGCAGGGATCCCACCGGCGAAGATATTAAGAAAGCCAAAGAAATTGGTCTTCTTGTCACTAAGTCAGGGGACTCACTTTAACCAAACTAATCGAACTCATAAAGAAAGTAATGATCAGCTGATCCTTGCGGATGATAGCTTAGGATTAAACCAGTGTAGACCTGTGTTTGCCGCAATTCTAGCTTAGACACTGTATAGAAATCTTTCCACTGGGTTTCCAAAGTCCAGGGCGTCAAAGCTGGCAATGGGCGGCACTTGAAAAGGAGGGTTTTGGACTTTGCATCCGCGTGAATGCGGAAGACTGTCTCAAAGCCCAAGTCCCACGGTTGTGGGGCAGGCTCATTCACGAAAACTCGGTGGTCTGGGGCTTTGGCCCTGGGTTTTTGCCTCATTGGTTGCAGCCGTGAATGGCATTTTCTGGTTTTGTGATTCGTTCAGAGGGAGATCGACGTGGCTTACGCAGCAACCCAATCCAAAAGCGGCTATCAAGCCGGGGTGAAAGATTACCGACTCACCTATTACACGCCCGACTACACGCCCAAGGATACCGATGTCTTGGCCTGTTTCCGGGTTACCCCTCAGCCGGGCGTTCCCCCCGAAGAGGCCGGGGCGGCGGTGGCGGCTGAGTCCTCGACCGGCACCTGGACAACGGTGTGGACAGATTTGCTCACCGACTTGGATCGGTACAAGGGCCGCTGCTACGACATCGAGCCAGTTCCCGGCGAAGAGAATCAATACTTCTGCTTCGTCGCCTATCCGCTGGATCTGTTCGAGGAAGGCTCGGTCACCAACATGCTCACCTCGATTGTGGGCAACGTCTTCGGCTTCAAGGCCCTGAAGGCGCTGCGGCTGGAAGACTTGCGCATCCCCGTGGCCTACTTGAAGACCTTCCAGGGCCCTCCCCACGGCATCCAGGTGGAGCGGGACAAATTGAACAAGTATGGCCGCCCACTATTGGGCTGCACCATCAAGCCCAAGCTGGGCCTTTCCGCTAAAAACTACGGGCGGGCGGTGTACGAGGCGCTGCGGGGCGGTCTGGACTTCACCAAAGACGACGAAAACATCAACTCCCAGCCCTTCCAGCGCTGGCGGGATCGCTACCTCTTTGTGATGGAGGCCGTCCACAAGGCCCAAGCGGAAACTGGCGAGATCAAGGGGCACTACCTGAACGTGACGGCGCCCACCTGTGAGGAGATGTTCAAACGGGCGGAGTTTGCCAAGGAGATTGGTGCCCCCATCATCATGCACGACTACCTGACTGCTGGGTTTACCGCCAACACCAGCCTGGCTAAGTGGTGCCGCGACAACGGCATTCTGCTGCACATCCACCGCGCCATGCACGCGGTGATCGACCGGCAGAAAAACCACGGCATCCACTTCCGGGTGCTGGCCAAGTGCTTGCGCATGTCCGGCGGCGACCACCTGCATGCCGGTACGGTGGTGGGCAAGTTGGAAGGCGACCGCGCCGTGACGCTTGGCTTTGTGGATCAGATGCGGGAGAACTATGTGGAGGCGGATCGCTCTCGGGGTAACTTCTTCACCCAAGATTGGGCTTCGATGCCTGGGGTGATGCCGGTGGCCTCCGGTGGCATTCACGTCTGGCACATGCCGGCACTGGTGGAGATCTTCGGTGACGATGCCGTGCTGCAGTTTGGCGGCGGAACCCTGGGACACCCCTGGGGGAACGCTCCAGGCGCGACCGCCAACCGGGTGGCTTTGGAAGCTTGTATCCAAGCTCGTAACGAAGGTCGGGATCTGGCCCGCGAGGGCAACGACATCATCCGCGAAGCGGCCAAGTGGTCGCCGGAGCTGGCGGCTGCCTGCGAGCTGTGGAAGGAGATCAAGTTCGAGTTCAAGCCCGTCGATACCCTCTAGAGATTGGCTGGGGCAAGGGATCCCCACAGTTCTCTTGCCCCGCTGCTTTGGCCACCCCCTGGATTGGCAATGGATCTAAAACAGATCGCCAAAGATACGGCCAAGACCTTGATCAGCTACCTGACCTATCAGGCGATGCGCACGGTGCTGGCCCAACTGAGCGAGACGGATCCTCCCAGGGCTCTTTGGCTGCAGCAGTTCTCTGCCCGGCAAAACCTCCAGGATGGGGAAGCCTACCTGCGGGCTTTGCTGGCAGAGCGCCCTGACTTGGCCTACCGCATCATGACCGTTCGCGAGCACATTGCAGCGGAGGTGGTGGATTACCTGCCGGAGATGGCCAAAGCCGGCATCCAGCAGGCCAATATGGAGCACCGCCGCAATCACCTAGAACGGCTCACCTCAGCAGCGGGATCTCCGCCGGTCACCCACCCGGAAGCGGGATCCCCTCCCCAAAACCTTAGACCCGAAACGGAGTGACAGCCATCATGCAAACCTTACCGAAAGAGCGCCGCTACGAAACCCTTTCCTACTTGCCGCCGCTGACGGATCTGCAGATCATCAAGCAGGTGCAATACATCTTGGATCAGGGCTACATCCCTGCCGTTGAGTTCAACGAATCCTCTGAACCGACGGTTCGCTACTGGACATTGTGGAAGCTGCCTCTGTTCGGCGCCACTTCTCCCCAGGAGGTGCTGAGCGAGGTGCAGGCTTGCCGCAGCGCCTACCCCAATTGCTTCATCCGTGTGGTGGGGTTCGACAACATCAAGCAGTGCCAGGTGCTCAGCTTCTTGGTTTACAAGCCCAGCGGCCTACGCTAAGAGAGGTTCGGGGCAATTGGTCTCATTCCTAGCCAATCAGCGCGGAGGGAGAGCTTCTCCCTCTTTTTTATTTCTTGCTTCGCACAGCCATTCCCAATGGCAACGGCGCCATTCTCAATCTCAAAAAACAGTCATTTCAAACAGCAACGCAACGGTTCCTTGCCTCGTTATTGCTACACAACGCTGTCGCGAAGGCGCCGCTCTAACTCCCCTCTCCCTCAGGGAGAGGGGCTGGGGGTGAGGGCCATCCCTCAGGGAGAGGGGCTGGGGG
>NZ_JANSJD010000026.1:0-34055 GCF_047462395.1 Synechococcus sp. H55.7 | reverse complement strand
AATACATCCAGAATCAGTCAGAGGGTGCTATCCATCCCCACCGTATAGACGGTGGGGAATTCCGCACCTTACGTTAACTCTCCGGATCGCCCCTCAAGGCCACTCCCTGGGTATGATGAGAGGAAGAGTTTAAAAAACGTAACGTGTCTTCCTCATTGTCCCAGGCGGTTGTTCTGATTACAGGGGCCACAGGGGGTATTGGCAGCGCCCTTGTGCCTCTGTTGGCCCAGGCCGGAGCCCATCTGGTGCTGGCGGCGCGGCGAGAGGATCCCCTTTCCACCTTGGCGGAGAAAGCGGTGTCCCTGGGGGCTGCCTCCGGGCTGGGGATCCCTGCCGATGTGACGGACTACAGCCAGGTCGAGGCCCTTGTCAACCAAACCCTACAAAGGCATGGGCGGATCGACGTGTTGATCAACCTGGCGGGGGCTGGGATCCTCAAGCCTGCCCCGCAAATTACCCCTGCCGACCTGGAGCAGATGCTGGAGGTCAACCTCAAGGGCAGCTTCTACACCAGCCAACTGGCGGCCAACGCCATGCGGGAGCAAAAATCCGGCCACATCCTCAACTTCCCCGGCATTCTTGGGCGTCACCCTATGGCTATGGCTGCAGCTTACTGTGCCGCCAAATTTGGCGTGGTCGGCTTTAGCAAGTGCATGGCCGATGAGCTGAAGCGCTTTGGGGTGCGCTTTACCCTGTTTTACTTTGGCGGCATTGACTCGCCCTTCTGGGATCCCATCAGCCTCAAGGTGCAGCGGGACAAAATGCTCAGCCCCACCACGGCTGCCGAGGCCATTCGCTTTGTCCTCACGCTGCCTGCCAATGCCGTGCCCAACGAGGTGGTGTTGCAGCCGGAAAGCCACCAGTTTCTCTAAGGCTCGCCCAGTTCTGGGAATAGGGAGGGATCCCAAGCTGCTGAAGTCGGGATCGCCAGCAGGGACTTTCCCAGCCTGGAAAGGGAGGGTTGAGGCGGGCGAGGTCTCCCCGTGGCTAGTTGGGAGGATTGCTTCCATAATTAGGGAGACGTCCAGCCAGGGGCCTGGCCGATGGAGGCCATACGCTCACTTTTGCAAGAGGAGCCTATCCTCTCGTTTGCTCTACTGCTGGGGGTGATCCTGGTGGTGCCGCTGCTCTTTGAGCGGCTGCGCCTGCCGGGGCTGGTGGGCCTTTTGGCGGCGGGGATCGCCCTGGGGCCGCAGGGGCTGAACCTGCTGAGCTCAAAGCTGCCGACGGTGCAGTTGCTCTCGGATATCGGCGTGGTCTACCTGCTGTTTGTGGCCGGGCTGGAGATCGACCTGGAGCAATTTCGGCAGACCCGCAACCGCTCCGCCACCTTTGGCTTGTTGACCTTTGCCATCCCTCTAACCGTGGGCACTGCCATTGGGCGGCTATTTGGCTTCGGCTGGAACGCCGCCATCCTGCTGGGATCCCTGTTTGCCTCTCACACTCCCCTGGGCTACCCCATCGTCAGCCGCTATGGCCTGGTGAAAAACGAGGCGGTGCTGGTCACCATCGGCGGCACCATCTTCACCGACATTGCCGCGCTGCTGGTCTTGGCGGTCTGCGTCGGCATCCACGGCGGCGAGTTTTCCCTCTGGAGCGTGATGCGGCTGCTGGGATCCCTGCTGCTGTATGCGGCTGCGGTGCTGTTTGGGGTGGACTGGCTGGGGCAGCGGTTTTTTCGTGTAACCGGCAGCGAAGAGGGCAACCAATTTTTGTTTGTGCTGCTGGCTCTGTTTGTGGCAGCTCTAGGGGCGCAATGGATTGGGGTAGAGAAGATCATCGGCGCCTTTCTGGCGGGGCTAGCCGTGAACGATGTGCTGCGGGAGGGCTCTGTCAAAGAAAAGATCGTCTTTGTCGGCAGCATCTTGTTCATCCCCGTCTTTTTTGTGGATATAGGGCTGTTGCTCGACCTGCGCGCCTTTCTACAAACCCTCAGCTCCCTTTGGCTGATGTTGAGTATCCTGCTGGGGTTGACCCTGAGCAAATACACTGCCGCCCAACTCTGTCAGTGGCTCTACCACTACACCCCGGCGCAAAAGCTGATGATGTGGTCGCTTTCCTTACCCCAGGTGGCGGCCACCTTGGCGGCAACCCTGGTGGGGTACCGCGTGGGGTTGCTCAATGCAGAGGTGCTCAACAGCGTGGTGGTGTTGATGTTGGTTACGGCCACCCTGGGCCCAATTTTGACCAGTCGGGCGGCCACGCAAATGGCTATGGAGGAGGAACAGGGTCGGCTTCCATCTGCCGCAGGGGTCGCTCCCGCCTCTGCAGCGCCGCCTTCCCCGCCCTACGTGGTCGTGGTGCCGCTGGCCAATCCCGAAACCGAGGAAAACCTGCTGGAGATGGCCTGCCTCCTGGCCAAGCACGAGGGCGGGCGGGTGGTTCCCCTCGCGGTGGCGACCGGCCACCTGCACATGGACTCTCCCTTGCTGCAGGACTCTCTAGAACACGGCGAGGGTCTGCTGCGGCGGGCAGTGGAGTTTTGTCAGGCCTTGGGAGTAGAAGTTACCCCCCTCAGCCGCATCGACAGCCACGTTGCCCAAGGGATCAACCACGCCAGCCGTGAGCAGAACGCCAGCCTCATCGTCATGGGCTGGAGCGATCCCACCCGCTTGCGGGCCCGCCTCTTCGGCAGTGTCATCAATAGCGTCCTCTGGGCCGCCCATTGCCCGGTTGCCGTGGCGCGCCTGCTCCAGCCCTCTCACAAGCTGCGGCGGATCCTGGTGGCGCTGGAAAACTTTCGCTCGCAGGCGGCTCGGGCAGTGCGCTTAGCCGAGATCTTGGCTGCCGCCAACCAGGGAGAGGTTACCTTGCTCCACATCTGCCTCGCCAGCACCCCCGAAAGCGATCGCCAGTGGCTGGAGGCGCAGCTTTTGTCCCTGGCCCAACAGCCGGACTTGAGCTGCCCTGTCCAGGTAAAGGTCTTGGCCAGCGACGATGTCGTCGAAGCCCTCTTGCAGGAGGCCCAAGGGTTTGACCTGGTGGTGTTGCCCTCTTTTCGGCGGCGCAACCCCAGCGGGAGCCTATCCTTCAGCGACACGACCACCCGCATCCTGGAACGCCTCACCAGCTCTTTGATCATGGTCGGGGAGCCCCTCTAAACGACAGCGGGGGTCGGATCCCCCCACCCCCTCCGGCGGGCCTAGCAGCCATCCCACCCACCACGAGCCGCTCGACCCAAGGGTGGCTGCCCCCTGCAGCCTACTGGGATCCCTGTTTCCACACTCCCCTGGGCTACCCCATCGTCAACAGCACCCAAAAAAAAGGATCCCGGCCGGGATCCTTAGGCTTGTGCCAGAGCATCAACAGCTACAAGTGAGTCAGCTCATGCTGACTCGGCTGCGGTCATAGGTGAGACGGAAGGTGGGATGCACCTTTCCTTGGATGCGGTTCCAGAAGTTGCGCACATTGACGTGCAGCCCAACCTGCTCCGTGCCGCGCACCAACATGGCTTGCTGCCGAATCCGAATCGCGCGTTGATGACCCATCATCAGGCGGCGAGCCAACTCGTCCAGAATATGGGAACGGCCCGCCTCCGGAGCAGCTGCCATCACCGGAGCGGCTGGAGCCGGCGCTGCCGCAGCCTCGGTACGATAGGCCACGCCTCGATAGAGCAGGTTCAGGTTAGTGGGCAAAACCACCGGCTTGCTCAGGTGGCGGAACCGCCAGTCCAGCCCCCGATAGCGACCCCCCACTTTGCCCGGAGAAACAGTCACCGTCGCCGGTGAGTGGGTGTAACCAACGCCACGGTAAGAGAGTTCCATGATTTTCGCCTCCAAATGTAATGGTCTGTATCCACTTCACTTCCTGAGTTGAGAAGTGACCTGGGATGTCCCCTGGACAGTCACAAGGTTTGAGGCGCGTTCCTTCGGGATAATTCCCTACTTCCGTCCTCTGGCCGCCATCTCGCCCCACGATGAGCCAAACGGCAGGCGAAAGGATGAACGATTTCTGTCTACATTCTGTATTATAAGCTACGGTTTTGGGGTGTTGTCAGCAACTTTTAACAAAAATTTCTCCTGATTCCCCCTCTAGCTATCCAACAACCCAGGCTGAATGACGCGGCATCCTCTTTGGGAGCCGGTTTGCAGCGCTTTGGGTTGGGCCCAGTCTGTCCGCAAGGCCGAAGAAAGCAGTATCGTGGAAGAATCCTCAGGATCGGCTACAAAAGTTCATACTCCTGGTGGGGTGTCTCGGTGCAGGAAGACTTTCGCCTGATTTTGGACATTGTGACGGTGTTGGCGGCAGCGGCGGCGGGCGGATTTTTGGCCTCCCTGTTGAGGCAGCCGGTGTTACTGGGGTATTTGCTGGCCGGGATCCTGGTGGGGCCGGCGGGGCTGGGGTGGATCAAGGAGTTGGTGCAGGTGGAAACCCTGGCCCAGTTTGGGGTGACCTTTTTGCTATTTACTTTGGGGGTGGAGTTTTCCCTCAAAGAATTGCGCCAGGTGCGGGGGATCGCCATTGGCGGCGGTGCCTTGCAGATCGGCCTGACCATCGCGATCACAGCGGTGCTGGCGGTGGCCAGCGGCTGGCTGACGCCGGTGCAGGGGATCTTCCTGGGGGCGGTGCTCTCTCTGTCTTCCACGGCGGTGGTGCTCAAAAGCCTCATCGAGACCAACCAGATGGGCACACCCCAAGCTCAGGCCATGCTGGGGATCTTGATTGTGCAGGATCTGGCGGTAGGGCTGATGCTGGCGGTGTTGCCGGCTTTGGATTGTCCTTTGCCGGAGCTGGCGGGATCCCTGGCCAAGGCGCTGGCAGAAATCGGCCTGGTGGGGCTGGGGGCGGTGGTGGGCGGGATGTGGCTGGTGCCCGCTTTCCTGCGGCTTTTGGCGCAGCAGGAGAGCAAAGAAGTGTTTTTGCTGGGGGTGATCAGCCTCTGCGTAGGGATTGCCCTGTTGACGGAGCGGCTGGGCATTTCCAGTGAGATCGGGGCTTTTATCGCCGGGCTGATGATCTCAGAAGTGGAATACGCCGACCAGACCCTGGCTTACGTAGAGCCCTTGCGGGATGTGTTTGCCGCCCTCTTTTTTGCTGCCATTGGCATGCTCATCGATCCCAGCTTTATCGCCGCCCACCTGCCCTTGATCCTAGGGTTAGTGGGGCTGGTGATGGTGGGCAAGTTTTGCCTGGTGGCCCCTTTGGCCGGTCTGTTCGGCTACCCGCTCCCCTCAGCGGTGTTGGTGGGGCTGGGCCTCTCGCAGATCGGCGAGTTCTCCTTTGTCTTGGCCAGTGAAGGGCAGGCGCTGGGGCTGGTGTCGCGGCAACTCTATTTGCTCATCGTCAGCACCACCGCTGTTACCCTGCTCGTCACTCCCTTTCTGCTCAGGGGCGCGCCGCGACTGCTGGCAAACTTACAAGGGATCCCCTTCTGGGCCCGTTGGCTGGAAGGGAGCGAGCAGCCCCGCGCTCTGGCTCCCGACGCTCCCCAAGAGGGGCACGTGGTGGTGTGCGGCTATGGACAGGTGGGGCAAGACATCGTGCGCATCCTGGAAGCCCGTCGCCATCCCCTTTTGGTGATTGACCAGTCGGAACGGGTGATCCAACAGTTGCGCTCGCGCGGGATCCCCTATCTCTACGGCAATGCTGCCAGCGCCCCGGTGCTGGAGAAAGCTGGCCTGCACCAAGCCCGCGCCTTGGTGATCGCCCTGCCGGATCGCCTGAGCATGCGCCTTTGCCTGAAACGGGCGCTGGAACTGGCGCCCCACCTGGATGTGGTGGTGCGGGCCACCCATGAAGAGGACATTGAGCAGCTCTATCAGTTGGGAGCCCGAGAAGTCGTCCACCCGGAATTTGAGGCCAGCCTGGGCTTGTGCAGCCATGTGCTGCTGAAGCTGGGCGAGCCCCTGGAGGTCATCCAGCAGGAGATCCTAGCCATCCGCAGCAGCCACTACCGCGATTTGCGCCCTCTCCACCCCAGTTGCCTGATCCCCACGCCTGTCGGTTGGCTGACACCCCCTTCTCCCCCCCTCCCCGCTCCTGCCAACGGCAGCTCACCTGAGGTGCTGGCCTGGTGGGAACACTGGCAGCGCCCCGTGCAGCCGGAATGGGCAGGGATCTCAGGCTCCGCTGAGTAGATCTCTCAGGGGAGCTAGCCAGGATAGGGGATCCGCAGGAGCTGGTTGACCGGCGGGCGAGCCACCTGCAACTGTTTTCCGTCCGGCCACTGGATCTGGATTTCCTTGACCAGCGTTTCGGATCCCAGGCCAAAGTGGGCCACTGGCTCCATCTGACAGAGGTAGCCGCTGCCGGCATCGATGGGATAGATCTGGGTGCGGGTAGAGGTGATCAGCCGCACCAGGGCGCCGCGGGCCGGGGATCCTTGGCGGGTGAGGGGCAAGACCCTTAGCCAGTTGTTGCCATTAGCCAGGGGGCGGTAGAAGCTCAGGGGCTGGGCGCCCGACTCGCCGTGGGCAATGAGCAGCTCCAGGCGACCGTCCCCATCCACATCGGCGACTGCCGCTCCCGTCCCCAATCCCTGCGGCTCGGCAGCCTCTCCAATGTCAATGGCCTGCCAGCGGCCGGAGCGCCAGCCAAACAGGCGGTTGGGCTCGCCGATGTTGTTAAAAAACAGCTCCGGGTAGCCGTCGTTGTCGAAGTCGGCAGCAATGACTGTGCGAATGCGGGAGGGTCTGGCCAGATCTGGGGGGGCCACGTTCTTGAAAATGCCGCCGGGGGTTTGGATCCAGAGGCGATGCGGCCCTTCCCAGTTGCCGTAGACCAAGTCCAGCCGCCCGTCCCCATCCAGATCCACCGCTGCCACCCCCCGCCCATGCTCGCCGGGATCCGCCAGCCCCACCTCGGCGGCAATTTCTTCAAAGGTGCCATCCCCGCGGTTGCGAAACAAAAAGTTGGGCCCCTGCTCGTTGACGGCAAACATGTCCATCCGCTGCGAGACCAAGGGCAGGGCCACCAGCCCCCGCCCGCCCGTTACCCGGTTCACCCCCGCCTCCGGTGCCACATCGGCAATCATCTGGTTGGAGCCCAGCTCGTAAAGGCGCATGGGGCCGCCGTAGTTGGCCACGAAAAACCCGTACCGCCCCTGGCCAAAGCGATCCACGCAGGCCACCGAGCGACCGGCCGTCAAGTTGAGGGCATCTTGGTTGTGGGGTAGAGAGAACAGATCCACCCAACGGGATCCCTGCCAGTCGAAGAGGCGATCCCCAAAGCGCTTGCGCCCGCCGAAGGTATCGGTATTCAAAACATAGAGTTCTTCTTGCCCGTCGCCGTCGAAGTCGCCGGCAGCCACCCCAATGGCCATGCGCCCTGCATCGGCCAGAGTATCGTCCACCAGATCCACCAGCGCCTGGCCGTTCCACTTCAAAACCCGATTCGGGCCGCGGAAGCCGCACACAAACAGCTCAAAAGCCCCGTCCCGATCCACATCGCAAACGGCAACCCCATAGAAAAGGGCAGGCGGGTTGAACAAGAGGAGGGAGCTGCAATCTCGAAACATGGGGATCCCGTCGTAGGAGAGGCAGGAACTGGTGGAGCTCCAAACTCTAATGGTATGCTAGATCTCCGCCGTAGCTTCCCTCTCGACCATGCCACGCATTAAATCTGCCATCAAGCGCGTCAAGATTGCCGAGCGAAATCGGCTACGCAACAAAGCTACCAAAGCCATGGTGCGCGCGCTGATGAAAAAAGTGATCTCTCTCTCCTCTACTTACGCCGCCAACCCCCAACCGGAAACCCTGCAGGAGATTCAAGCGGCGATGAGCGCTGCCTTTAGCCGCATCGACAAAGCGGCCAAAACAGGGGTTCTCCACAAAAACACAGCCGCCCGTCGGAAGGCTCGTCTATCTCGGATTGTGCAACGATCCCTAGCCGCCACAAGTGCCTCCTAAGACAGGGTCTTGGACAGGCGGAGCCCAAAGGGCTCTACTGCTGCCCCGGAAGCAAGCTTAAGCATTTGCCTACCAGGCTACTCTGCTGTGTGTTGCAACCTTCTCCAAACCGGCGCTGACAGCCGTTGACCTCAGCCAAGGAGCAACAGCAGCCATGGCAAGACGGGACATCTGGTCAGGGATCCCAACTCTCGGCCAGGCCAACTAGCGGGAATCCAAGGTGCGCACCAGCCAGCGCCGCAGCGGATGCCAGGCGGGCAAAGACAAAATCCAGCGGGACTGGCGCTCCAACATCAGGCGCTCCATGGGATAGAGGCCAAACAGCTCGTAGCGGCTTTGGGCGATCAAGATCCCCAGCGTGAAGCTGACGCACAGCAAAAGGCCGAAGGTAGGCCAGCCGGGCTGGTAAAACAAGGCATAGCGCAGGCCTGTCCAGGTGAAATGGTTCCACAGGCGGATGAGATCTGCCCGCAAAGCCCAGAGGCTGGGGATCCCGACCAGCAGCCACAGCAGGCCCAGAAAGATAAAGCTGCCGCCATGGTAGAGGCGCAGCAGACGCCTGGCCGCCGGAGAGAGGGATCCCAGGCCGGGAGGGCTCTGCTTGTCCTCAACTGAACCAGGATCAGGGAGCGGTGGCATAGGGATCCCGATTTTCAACACCCATTTTGGCCGGGTCTTCCCCAAGATGGCTTGGTTACAGGGGATCCCTGAATGGGTACTCTTTTGTTCTCTGCTCGTCAATTTTAAGGGGAAAGGCGGCGAAGTCTGGCATCGATGCACAGGGATCCCAGTTGTGGCTCTCCCGTTGCACAGCGCCATCCAAAAGGGCATTGATCAAAGCATCTGCCGCCCGCAGGTCTTCCTCATCTGGACAGTTGGTTTCAAACAGCTCGTACAGGCAAGTTTCCTGAAAGAGGCTTAGGCGCCCCGTTTTGAGAGCCTGGCGGACGATCTCTTTGACGTTCATATCCTAAGCAAAATCCAGAATCGCCAACATTCTCATGGTGAAGGGATCCGGACCCGGCTCCTTAAGTCAAATCGCGCAACTTGCCCAAGCCAAAATACGGAAGTCCAAGGCAGAGGCAGGCCAGTCGGGGTACTGGGTCGGGGATATAATGGCTCTGCGTCTGGCCTTGCTAGCTCAATGGATAGAGCACCGACCTTCTAAGTCGATGGTTGCAGGTTCGAGTCCTGCGCAAGGCGCTAGGCTCTGTTTTGAGTTGCCGACAAGCTGCCCTGATGGGGGCACCACACCTGGAAAATCACCTGCCGGGAACGGCTTTCCACCGTCAGGGATCCCTTTAACATCTCCATAGCCTTTTTGGCTAGCGGCAGGCCTAGGCCTGTCCCTCCGGCTTTGCGGCGATCCAACTGTGGGATGCGGTAGAACTTTTCAAACACATGGGGCAGCGCCTCTGGAGGAATTTCCACTCCCGTATTGCGCACCTCGATCAGCCAGCCGGGACGGTTCTGTTGATGGATCTGGCTAAAGCGCAAACAGATGCTTTCCCCAGCCGGCGTGTACTTGCAGGCGTTGTTCAAAAGTTCGCCCACCACCCGCGACAGCAGGCTCTCATCCGTGCAGAGGGGCAAAAGGTCGGGATCCCATTCCAACTGAAACTGTTGGTTCTGCTGGGCAGCTCGCAGCCGGAAGGGCTCGGAAAGATTGGGGATCCACTCCTGAGGAGATAACCAGGTTAGATTGAGATCCCTATTTCCGGCTTCAATAGCTTGCAATTCCAACAGCTCGTTGATCAAGTCCAGCTCGCGGTTGGTCTCCATCTCCAAAATCTGCAAGTAGCGCCGCTCCCGCTCCGTCAGGTTGGCCTTGGAGAGAAAAGCAATTGCCAGCTTCATGTTGGTTAGAGGCGTGCGCATCTCGTGGGAGACCATGTGCAGAAACTCATCCTTGAGGTGGTTGAGCTCCTGCAACTGCTGCACCTGCTGCTGCACGGTTTGGAAAAGCCGGGCCTGGCGAATGGCAATCGCACACTGGCTGGCCACCCGCCGCATCAAGCGCTGTTCCCGCTCGCCAAACACCTGCCCCGGCGGACGCGAGCCGCAAATATTTCCCAGCAGGAGAGATTCGCCTTCCTGAGCATCGCAAATGGGAAGTACCAGCAGCGTGTGGCGGTCGTAGCTGGGCCAGCAGGGGTGGCCAAGGTTGCTGAAATAGCAGAACTGCCCACCCTGAAGCTGCTGGAGCACCTCGGCAAAATCGGCAAAGGGGATCTCCAGGGGAAAACGGCGGATCCCTTCTCCAGGTCGATAATCCAAGGCCAAAACGCCAACCTGTCGTTCTGAGTCATGGAGGGCAATCATGCAGCCGGAAAGGCCAAGGCTGAGGGCCAGTTCCTGCGCCACGGTTTCCAAAATCTTGTGCTCGTCTAGGCTGGAGCGAATTTCTTCCGTGATCAGTTGCAGCAGGGCCTCGTCTTCGTAGGCTTGCTGCAGTTGGCGGTTGCGCACCCGCACTTGGTAATCCAGTTCGACGTTGGCTTGCTGCAGCCTTTGATAAAGTTCCGCCTGTCGAATGGCGACTGCCAGGTGATTGCCAATTGCCCTGGCCAACTCGATCTCTTCCTCTTGCCAATCGGGTTCAGAGATCAGGCGTCTCAGGGCTAGAGCGCCCCAAAGTTTCCCTTGACAGGCCACCGGGATCCCTAGCCAAGGGCCGAGCTGGCAGTCTTGCCTTTCCTCCAATGCAAAGGGATCGGAAACTTGCTTGGGATCCGCCACGTGAAAAACTTGCAGCCACTTGAAGTGCTGGATGGCTGGAATCTCTGGATCATCCGGTATGCGCAGGTGGAGAGCACTGGGCACATCGGGGGAGCGAACATAGCCGGCAATGCCCACCCACACCTTCTCGGTAGGCAGATATTGGTAAAGGGTAACCCGCGCTGCCTGCAAAACCTGGCCTACTTCCTGCACCGCTACCTCAAAGAGGGCGGGTAGATCCAAAGAGGTGCTGATGGCTTGAATGAGCCGGTTAAACAGTTTTTCCCGCTGCACCTGTTGCTGCAGCCTCAGCTCGGCTTGCTTGCGCTCGGTGATGTCCAAGGTTACCCCCACGATATGGCTGGGATCCCCTTCCGGCCCCAGGAGCACGATCCCCTGGGAGAGGTGCCAGCGCACCTGCCCGTCTGCGAGGTGGGCGCGGTACTCGACGGCAAAGTTGGGATCCCCCTCCAATGCTCTAGGCCCCGCCAACTGGAGAGCTTCCTTCACCCTTTGGCGATCTTCGGGGTGAACGCTCTCGAAAAACATCTCCAGAGTGAACTCCTCGCCGGGATCCCGTCCGTACTTGGCCTTGCACTGAGGGGAACTGCTCAGCTCCCCGCTGCGCAGATCCAGTTGCCAGTAGCCCAGTTGGATGGCCTCCAGAGCCAAAAAGAGATGCTCTGGATAAAAGCCGCCGTCTTCTGGCCGCACCGGCACCAGGCGGTGTTGAGCTGAAGCCATCTCCCCCACCAAAACGGTTGGTTGCTCCAGCAGCGCTACCTCATTGTGGACGATCCTCATACAGATCTGAGAGATCCCCTTGCCAGAAATCCTTAGCTTTAAGCATGATTTTAGTACTCTGCTCAAAGATGTGTTAGCCAATACAAGATCTTTACTTCACGCTAAACTTCAGATCCGGAGAGCCGACTCTTGACCGCAGCTTGTGGCCGAGGGGGGAGCCTCTGCTATAGTAATGGGCAGTTGCGCCTTGGATCCCAACACTGGGGATCCCCCTAGCAGGTGGGGTTAGGGCAAGCCGAAATGAGTTCGCGTTGAGAAGAGAGCAGTGCTGCATCAAGCTCCTTCCTTGCGGCTGCGCCCTCAGCCTGTGTGAAGCGTTGATTCTTTTTTATGCTGCCCTATGCCACGTTTGGCCTAAAAAAATTGCTGCTGATTTTGAGCGGGGATCTTTTCCCTCGGAAGCCTATAGTTAGTTTCTGGCGATTGTTCGATATTTTTCGGTTTGCGGTAACGCGGCTGCTCAAGGTGCCGCTGCCCTCTTCCTTTGGTTAGCGGGCAGAGACAACCCAACGGATGGGGATAACCTCAGGTTGGGCTAGCTGGCGAAGGTGAGGTTGTCCCCAAGAACGGATTCTTTGAGCCTATCCTCTTGCCGGCCAAGGTCGCCAAAGTTGCTTGTGGCAACGGCCAGGTTGTCCTGTACGGGCTGATGGCTAGCTTAGAGCGCCTGGGGTGGCAGGCAAGGGGATCCCTGCGGCATTTTTCAACGGATCGTCACCCAGCCAATTCATTTTCTGTAGAATTCAAGGTTATTTCTGTGATTTGTGAACTTCCTCGCAGTCCTCAGCCTGCTCTGCAGGAGCAGGAGCGACCGCTTTCTGCCACAACCGCGGCTGTCCGGCCCGAATGGCCAAGCCACCCCCTGGATCCCTTGAATGGCGAAGAAATCCGGCAAGTGGTCAAAATCCTGCGTCAGGAGCGCCCTCTTGCTTCCCGCTGCCGCTTTGTCACCATCCAACTGCAGGAGCCGGAGCGGCCCTGGATGGAAGCTTGGCAACCGGGCCAACCCTGGGATCGGCAGGCGTTTGTGGTGCTGTTGGATCCCGCCGAGGGCAGCACCTACGAGGCGGTGGTCTCCCTCTCCCGGCAGCAGGTGTGCTCTTGGCAGCTCGTCCCCGGCGTGCAGCCGCCCCTTTTGGACGATGAGGTCTACGCCTGTGACCGCTTGCTCAAGGAGGATCCCCAATTTCTGGCCGCCCTGCAGCGGCGGGGCATTGCCGATGTGGAGCGGGTGATGGTGGACTACTGGACGGTGGGCTACTTTGGGATCCCGGAAGAAGAGGGGCGGCGGCTGGTGCGGGGTCTGTGTTTCCTGCGCACTTCCCCTTACGACAATGGCTATGCCCGTCCCCTCGAAGGCCTCTACCCCTGGATTGACCTCAACCAAATGCAGGTGATCAAGGTGGAGGATCGCGGCCCCTGGCCTCTGCCCCCGGAAGATGGCAATTTTGACGAGATCTTCTTCAAAGAGTTTCGCCGAGATTTGAAGCCTTTGGAAATTACTCAGCCCCAAGGGGTGAGCTTCCAAGTAGAAGGCCACCACATCCGCTGGCAGAAGTGGGATCTGCGCATCAGCTTTAACCCCCGCGAGGGGCTGGTGCTGCATCAGGTGAGCTATGAGGATCAGGGCCGCCTTCGCCCCATCCTCTATCGGGCTTCGGTAGCCGAGATGGTGGTGCCCTACGGGGATCCGCGGGATCCCCACTGTCGCAAGAACGCCTTTGACGTGGGGGAATACGGCATCGGCATGCAGGCCAATTCCCTGCGCCTGGGCTGCGACTGCCTGGGGGAGATCTACTACTTCGATGCCTGGCTGCCCAGCAACAGCGGTGAGCCCATGCTCCTCAAAAACGCCATCTGCATGCACGAGGAGGACTTTGGCGTGCTCTGGAAGCACACCGACTGGCGCACGGAGCGAGCTCAGGTGCGGCGCTCGCGGCGGCTGGTGCTCTCTTTCTTTACCACCATCGGCAACTACGACTACGGCTTTTTCTGGTACTTCTACCAGGACGGCACGCTGGAGTTCGAGGCCAAGCTCACCGGCATCATCAACACCTGCGCCACCCTGCCGGGGGAGGAACCGGAGTTTGGCATCTTGGTAGCGCCCCAATTGTCTGGCCTCAACCACCAGCACTTTTTTACCGTGCGCCTGGACATGGCGGTGGATGGGCCGGGCAACTCCCTCTACGAAGTCCATGCCGAGCCGCTGCCCTTGGGGCCGGATAACCCCTACGGCAACGCCTTCCGCGCCCGCTCCACCTTGTTGAGCACTGAGCAGGAAGCCAAGCAAACGGTGGATCCCTTGCGGGGGCGCTACTGGAAGATTGTCAACCCCAACCGCCACAACCGCCTGGGGCAGCCGGTGGCCTACAAGTTGCTCCCAGGAGAGAATGTCCGGTTCCTGGCCCACCCCGACTCCTGGCTGTATCGACGGGCAGGGTATTTGGCCCACCACCTCTGGGCCACGCCCTATCATCCTGGCGAAAAGTTCCCGGCGGGGGACTACCCCAACCAACACCCCGGTGGGGAAGGGCTGGTGAAATGGACACAAGCCAACCGATCCCTAGAAAATACCCGCCTGGTGCTCTGGTACAGCTTTGGCTGTAACCACTTCCCCCGCACCGAAGACTGGCCGGTGATGCCGGTTAGCTACATTGGCTTTCTGCTCAAGCCGCTGGGCTTCTTTGAGTGCAACCCGGCCCTGGATGTGCCCCCTCCGCCGCCGAAAACCAAAAGCTGCTGCAGCACCAGCCATTCCCATTAGCTGCGGTGAGCGCCAGGCCCCACCTTGGCATGGCATTGGAGCTTGCCGGACTTTCATGGACGCCCAAAAGCCCTCCAGCAACCTTCTGGGCCTAGGGCACCTGAGGATGGAGCTGACGGGAGTCGAACCCGTGTCCGAGATGGGTACTAAGGGATCACTCATTCACAGGCTTAGCCTCTTTGACCCTCGAGGCGGGGATCGCCGTTTGGATCCCGGCGATGGGATTTCTCCGCCTAATCTTGGTCTCTCCCTCGACGGAGCCAGAGCAGAGAGCTGCACCCGTTGGGGTTGTGATCCGCCCACTTAACGGGGTCGTGAGCAGATCCTCGAGCTCAGAGTCAGTTTTCGGTTACTGAGCCTTAGGCAGCCAGAGCAGCTGCTTTACGAGCAAAGGGTACGACGTTGTTCGCACGTACTGGTTTGAGCCTGGTGATAACGGGATAAGCTCAATCCCGACCTGTATCATGAACCCATGTTCGCCACCCCGTCGAAACCGTTACAGCCCCAGGGTTGGTCTAAGTTCAGCATAGCAAGATTTTTAGGGATACGGCCAGAACCTTTGCTAGTGTGACAGAAGTTTTGCTAGCATGACAAAGCTGCAAACTTGGGTCGGTAGCTCAGCGGTAGAGCACTCGGCTTTTAACCGATTGGCCCAGGGTTCGAATCCCTGCCGACCCATGTCTTCGGTCACTTGCAAATAGCAGCGCGACCTGGAAACTGGCGCGGCAACGGTTTATCCGCCCTCCCTGTCGTCGGTTGCCGGTCGGAAGGCCATGTTCTTGCGCCTAGGTGCGGCCGAGATGCTCCAGTTGATCCAGGTTGGGGCCGCTCAGCCGGAAGGCTTGGCCAAACCCCTGAATAAAGCTGCCGCCGGTGGGGGTGATCTGGCAGAAGTGAAAATCCGCCAGGCCCAGGATCATCTCGGCAATCTCGTACTTGGCACGATAAAGGGCCTCAAACCCCCAGGCTTGGGCCTCCGCGCGGCTGAGGAACCGGGCTTCTCCGCTCACCATCACCCGCGGCAAAGCGTGGTTGCTGCGGGGATCCACCGGCGTGGGCGGCTCGTGGATGAGCAAGCTGGCGCGGGGATCCGCCCGCAAAGCCTGGGTGTGGGAAGAAAGATCGCTAATGACAATGGCAAAACGCAAGGGATCCCGTTGCACCACAAAGGGCACCAGCGACACTGCCGGGGATCCCTGCTCCAGCACCCCCAAGCAGGCCACCGGCTGGCTCTCCAACAGCGCCTTCAACTTTTCCTGCGCCGACATCGCTTCTTCTCCCATGGCCTTTGTTATTATGCCCAAGCCCCCCTTGCTGGAGAAGGGATAGATCCCTGGGATAATAGCTCTTAGCCCGCCGGGAGCGACCGTTTTCGACCCTATCGATACATCCCGATGGATTGTGATTATCTCGTTCAGATCCTTACAGCTCGCGTTTACGACGTGGCCCAAGAAACCCCCCTGGAGCCGGCTTTTAACCTCTCCCGCCGCCTGAACAACCCGGTCTGGCTGAAACGGGAAGACATGCAGCCGGTTTTCTCCTTCAAGCTGCGCGGGGCTTACAACAAGATGGCCCACTTGCCCCCGGAGCAACTGGCGCAAGGGGTGATCGCGGCCTCCGCAGGCAACCACGCCCAAGGAGTGGCCCTGGCAGCACAGCGGCTGGGCACTCGGGCCATCATCGTCATGCCCGTCACCACCCCTCAAGTGAAGGTGGATGCCGTGCGGGCGCGGGGCGCAGAAGTGGTCTTGTACGGAGATACCTTTGACGATGCCTACGCTCACGCGCGGCAACTGGAAGCCGAGAAAGGTTTGACCTTCATCCATCCATTCGACGATCCCCTGGTGATCGCCGGCCAGGGTACCATCGGCATGGAAATCCTGCGCCAGTACCAACAGCCCATCCACGCCATCTTCGTCGCTGTTGGCGGGGGCGGCCTGATCGCGGGCATTGCCGCCTACGTTAAGCGCTTGCGCCCCGAAATCAAGATCATCGGTGTAGAACCGGTGGACTCCGATGCCATGTACCGGTCTCTCCAGGCAGGCCGGCGGGTGCGCCTATCCCAAGTAGGTCTGTTTGCCGATGGAGTGGCAGTGCGGGAAGTGGGGGAAGAGACCTTCCGCCTCTGTCAGCAGTACGTGGACGAGATCCTCCTGGTGACTACCGACGACACCTGTGCCGCCATCAAGGATGTCTTTGAAGATACCCGCTCCATTTTGGAGCCTGCCGGAGCTCTGGCCATTGCCGGCCTCAAAGCCTATGTGAGCCGCACCGGCATCCAAGGACAGACTTTGCTGGCGGTCGCTTGTGGGGCGAACATGAACTTCGACCGCCTGCGCTTTGTGGCCGAACGGGCCGAAATCGGCGAACAGCGGGAAGCCATTTTTGCCGTCACCATTCCGGAACGACGCGGCAGCCTGCGCCGGTTCTGTGCCCACATTGGCCAGCGCAACCTCACCGAGTTTAACTACCGCATCGCCGACGAGCAAGAAGCCCATATCTTTGTCGGGCTGCAGGTGCGGGATCGGGCCGATGCCCAAGCGGTGGCTCTGGATCTGGAGCGGGCCGGCTTCAAGACCTTGGATCTCACCGACGATGAGCTGGCCAAGTTGCACCTGCGCCACATGGTGGGCGGGCGCTCTCTGCTGGCGGAAAATGAGCTGCTCTACCGCTTCGAGTTCCCCGAACGGCCCGGAGCTTTGCTGAAGTTCTTGTCTTGCATGAGCCCCAATTGGAACATCAGCCTGTTTCACTACCGCAACAACGGCGCCGACTACGGTCGCGTTCTCATCGGCATGCAGGTGCCCACCTGCGAAATGCCCGAGTGGCAGCGTTTTCTGGATACGTTGAGCTATCGCTACTGGGACGAGAGCCACAACCCCGCCTACAAGTTGTTCCTCGCCTAGTCGGCCTTTGTCGGGAAGCTCAGGGTGCCGGGCATCCACAAAGTCGTAAACAAAACTTTACAATCCTATGCAAAACGAGCTAAACTAGGTAAGGAAGAAACAAGGAGAACCCTATGAGCCGATATCGCTCCGTCGTTGTTGAAGAAGGCGGCCGCCTAAACAATTATGCTATCGAGCCGGAAATGTATGTGGACACCACTCCGCGGGTGGGCTTTACCGAGTATGCAGAGCGACTGAACGGGCGTTTGGCGATGATCGGCTTTGTTGCCCTGATCCTGTTTGAATCTCTGTCCGGCTCTACCCTGATCGGCTGGTTACAATCCCTAGGGCAGTAGGGCAGGAGAGCTATTCTTTGCCTGAACAAGCCCCTTGCTAGTTGAGTCTAGCGCTGAGCTGGCCTAGCAACCCTGGCCCCTGGCCAGGGTCTTTTTTTCTACTTGCAGGCGAGATCTCTGAGGTTGCAGTCATTGTCAAATAGCAATGAAACGTTTCTCTACGTCGTTATTGTTCCGCAACGCTGTCGCGCAGGTACCGCTCTAACTCCCCTCTCCCTCTGGGAGAGGGGCTGGGGGTGAGGGTGCCTCTGGGAGAGGGGCTGGGGGTGGTCGCGTGAGCGGCGCGGAGCGCTTGGGCTGGCGGCAAAGTGTCTTAATCTTGTTTAAAACGACTATAAAGGCTGGGCATTTCCCAGTGCAGCTCGACGTGGGTATGGCCTTCTGGGGTCTGGGTGCGGTGCCAGGATCCCTTGGGTAGATAGCGGGCGATGGTGTTCATGGCCTTGCTGCCGTAGCCGCCACCGGGGCTGGGAGCGTATTCAACGCCGTCATTGACTACCGATAGGCAACAATGTCGCTCCGTTTGTGCCAGCGACACCCTGACGAAAGAAGCACTGCCTTTGGGGGGCTGTACGTGGGCGATGACATTGCCGATGGCCTCGCGCAAAAAACGCAAGATGTCCTCCCGTTGGTCGAACCACTCGCTGGTGTTGGGCTCCTGCAGAGGTTGCAGGTGGCGCTCTACGGACAAGGTCAGGCTGCCCGTCTGAATCAGCTCGTCCAGATAGGTGTCGATGCCCCGGTGCAAGCCTTCCCGCAAGCTGGGGGAGATATGCAGCTTGGTGGCCAGGGTGCGCACGTCGTTGAGCTGCTCGCGAATGCCCCGCCCGATCCTCTCCAGTTGTTCCAGCAGGCGATCGTAGATGGCGGGGTCAGAGTCTTTCCCCTGCTGCTGTTGCCATTGCAGGCTCTCCAGGTCGTCCATCACCACCTTCAGCTCCTGCAGCTCGCGATCGTGAATGTCGGTGGCTACTCGGTAGAGCAGCTTGCGGGCCTGGTCGACGGCGGCCTCCTGTTCGGCTCGGCGCAAGCGCTCCAATTCTTGTTGTTGAGCCAAAAGCCGCTCCTGGTTCTCCACAATGACCAGAGTGAGCAGCAGGCTCACCCCTGTTAACCCACTGGCCAAGGCCGGCAAAACGAAAGGCCAAACCCAACGCCACAGCAGAAACTGGGCCACAGCCCACCCTTCGTAAACGGCCAGCCCCACCAGGGGCCGCAGGAGAAACCCCTGTTGTTGCCAGTCCCAATGGTTCAGTCGCAGGGAGGGGCGATAAAGTACCAAGAGCAGTCCCGTCCCTGCTCCCAGCAGCAAGACCACCCCGCCTGCCAGCCCTGACGGCAGGGAGTGGTACACGTCTCCGGTGAGCAGGCTGGACAAGATTTGCGCCTGCAGCTCCACTGCCGCAATCTGGGATCCATCCGCCGTTCGCACCGGGAAGGTCTCTGGGTAGCCGCCCACAAAGCCCACCAGGACAATTTTGTCCCGCAATTGGTCGGCAACTTTGGGGTTGAGGGGAGGGATCCCTTCCTGGCCGCGGCAGGCTTGGCCGGGGCTGAGCGTCGGGGAGCCGGATCCCGTCTGGGGGATCACCGGCGGACAGATCTGCTCGATGGGAATGATGGGGATGCTGTGCTGGGATCCGAGGGGGTTGAATTGAACTGGCTGCAAACCCCGCTGGCGAAACCAGCGGCTGGCCCGCTCCGGGTCGTACTTGGCAAAAGCCAGCGCTTCCACAGAGGCAAACATCTGCTCCTCTTGGCTGTCGCGGCGCAGGTAGAGCCCTCGCAACTGGGCCTGGCGCAGGATCCCGGCCCCATCGACTTGGTATTGCACCACCCCTTGCACGTGCTCTGGCGGCACCAAATACTCCAGTCGCAAGGACGAAAAGGGCAAGAAGTGGTTGTAGATGTTGATCTCGGCCCGGCCAAAGCTCTCGCTGCTTCGGGTGGCCAAAACCAAGCGATCCGGGTAGCGCTGCACCACCTGCCGCAAGGGGGCATCCAGGTTTTCGTTGCCCAGGTTTTGGGGCACCACAAAGCTGCTGGGCAGGTTCAGCACCACCACCCTGGCCTCGGCCTCTTCCAGCAGGCGCAAGGTCAGGCCGGCGTAGTTCGCCCGTTCCAGGAGAAAGTCAACATTGTGCTGGCCATCACCATTTTCTCCCTGCCCATCGATGCGGCCATCGATGCCGACGATCACCACTTTTGGAGAAGGTTGCTGAGGGCCGCGGTGGGCGTAGAGCCATTCCTGGGAGTCGCTCTCCAGCCGCAGCAACAACGGATGCTGGGCAGAAAGGTTGAGCAGGGTGGCCCACCCCAAGCCCCAAGCCAAGGCCCAACCCAGCCTCCGCCGCGAGGGCGACGGCCGAGCTTGAGAAACAGGATCTTGAGCCGTGAGAAAGTCAGGAGCGAACGGCACTGCAGACGCGAGCAAGCAAGAGGGAGCTTTCTCTGCCATTCTGGCTGTCGAGGGGATCCCAGTTGCTGGGGGGAAACCGCAGCTTCAGGGGTGATGGTTGCGCACCCGCGCGGCTTCCTCAGGGCTGATGCCAAGACGGGTGAGGTTGATGCGGCCTTTGTGATCGATGCTGCGCACCTTGACCACCACCTCATCCTCCACAGCAACCTCATCTTCTACCCGGGTGACGCGGTACTCCGCCAGTTGCGAAATGTGGATCATGCCTTCTTTGCCCGGCAAGAACTCCACAAAGGCGCCGATGGGGATGATGCGGGTCACCTTGCCCAGGTACACCTGCCCCTCTTCCACCCGCCGCACCAGGTTTTCGATCATCGCCCGCGCCGCTTCCGCCTGGCTGCCCACCGAGGAGGACACGGTGATCGTGCCATCGTCGCTGATGTCCACCTTGGCACCTGTCGCTTCCGTGATGCCGCGCACCGTCTTGCCACCAGGGCCGATGATCTTGCCGATATCCTCGGGATCCACCTTGAACGTGAGCAGACGGGGGGCTGTTTTGGCCAACTGGGGTCGAGGGGCAGGGATGACCTCCAGCATCTTGTCGAGGATAAACTCCCGCCCGGCCTTGGCCTGCTGGATGGCTTTCTCCACCACATCCACGGTGATGCCGGTGATTTTCATGTCCATCTGCAAAGCGGTGATCCCGGCCCGTGTGCCGGCCACCTTGAAGTCCATGTCGCCCAGAAAGTCCTCGATGCCCTGGATGTCGGTGAGGATGCGCACCTCATCCCCCTCTTTGATCAGGCCCATGGCTACCCCGCTGACTGGCGCTTTGATCGGCACCCCCGCGTCCATCAGGGACAGAGTAGAGCCGCAGACGGATCCCATTGAGGTAGAGCCGTTGGAAGAAAGCACCTCCGACACCACCCGCACCACATAGGGAAACTCCTCTTCCCTGGGCAGCACCGGCACCAAGGCCCGCTCGGCCAGCGCCCCATGGCCGATCTCCCGTCGTCCCGGCGAGCGCGAGGGCCGCGTTTCCCCCACCGAAAAGCCCGGAAAATTGTAGTGGTGCATATAGCGCTTTTCATCCACCGGGTGCAAGTCGTCCAGCTCCTGGGCATCGCCGGGAGTGCCGAGGGTGGTGATGGAAAGGACTTGGGTGAGGCCGCGGTTGAACAGAGCGCTGCCGTGCACCCGCGGGATCAAACCCACCCGGCAAGAGACCGGTCGCACCTCGTCCAGCTTGCGCCCATCCACCCGCACCCCCTCCCGCAGGATCTGCTGGCGCATCAGCTTCTTGGTGAGGGCCTTAAACTGATTGTCCAATTCTTTGGGGTTTTCCAGCAGATAAAGCCGCAAGGGATCCCCCTCTGGCCGCGCTTGGATTTGGGCCTCTAGCTTAGCCTTGATCGCCTCCAGTTGCTGCTCGCGGCTGGTCTTGTCCAGGAACTGCCTGAGGATAGAGCGAATGCCCTCCTGAGCCTGCTCTGCCACAAAGGCAACCAGCTCCTCATTGACAGGGGGAGGGGGCAGCTCTACAGGAGTGATGTTGAGATCTGCGAAGACTTGCTGTTGGGCCTTGAGCAGCTCTTGAATGGCCTCAAAACCAAACTCGATGGCCTCCACTATGTCCTTCTCCGGCAGTTGGTTGGCCCCCGCTTCCACCATGATCACGCCATCGGCACAGCCGGCCACCACCAGATCCAGGTCGCCGGCCTCAATTTCGGCATAGGTGGGGTTAAGGATAAATTCATCCTTGACCAAGCCCACCCGCACTGCCGCCACCGGTCCGTTGAAGGGGATGCGAGCGCCGTGAATCGCCAACGAGGCTCCCAAAATGCAGAGCACATCGGGCGGCACTGCATCGTCCACCGAGAGGGTGGTGGCCACCACCTGCACGTCGTCCCGCAGCCATTCCGGGAACAACGGACGAATGGGTCGGTCTATGAGACGAGAGATCAGAGTGGCCCGTTCCGGTGGCCGACCTTCCCGCCGCAAGTATCCCCCCGGGATCCGTCCGGCGGCGTAGAGGCGCTCTTCATAATCGACCAACAGGGGCATGAAATCGACACCAGGCCGCCCCGCCTGCCGGGTGGCTGTGACCAGAATCGAAGTTTCGCCCGAAGTCAGCCAGACCCCACACCCTGCCTGGGGAGCCATCAGCCCGATATTGATGTCAATTTCCCGCCCGTAAAAGGAAATCGACCGAGTGTATTCTGCCATGTAACGCTTCGCCTTCTTTTTTTCTTGACGTTATCGTAGCATTCTCCCTTTATTCTTCCTGTTCAGCCCCTGCTGACCGGCGGTATCAATACGACTTCATCTTCTGCCGATAGGGGGGTGTCGGCGGCTACAAAATCGAGGCTGAGAGCGAAAAAATTGCCCGTCTTGCAGCAGGGGTAAAACTGTTCTTCTGGCTCTGGTCGGGGAGCTGCGGTAAGGCTAGGGTAGGCCAGATGCTCGCTTGCCGCCAACCCAACGGGTTCCCGTGCTGATGCTAGAGCCGCTGACGCCTGCCCAAATCAGGGCCTACCTGGAGCGCATTGGCTACGTCGGCCCCACCCAGCCCACCCCGCAAACCCTACGCCAAATCCACCTGGCCCACCTGCTGCGGGTGCCGTTTGAAAATCTGGATATTCACTGGGGTCGCCCCATTCGCCTGGAGCGGGATTTCTTGTTCCAAAAAATCGTCCGCGAGCGGCGGGGCGGCTTTTGCTTTGAACTGAACAGCCTGCTGGCCGCTGCTCTGCAGGGGATGGGGTTTTCGGTCCATCTGCTCTCGGGACAGGTGAGCCGGGCCGTTCACGCTACTCGGACTGATGGCTGCTTTGGCCCCGAATGCGACCATCTGGCCCTGCAGGTGAGCTGCGGCGATGAAACATGGCTGGCAGATGTGGGCTATGGAGATGCCTTTCGGGAGCCGTTGCGGTTGGGGGATCCCAGCATCCAAGCCCAGGCGGAAGGGCGCTACCGCCTCACCCCCTGGCCCGCAGCTCCCGCACGCTACTGGCTGGTTCAACAGGAACGACCGGATCGCACCTGGAAAACCCTCTTCCTGCTGGATCGGATCCCGCGCCAACTGCAGGAGTTCGAGCCCATGTGCCGCTTCCACCAAACGTCGCCGGCATCCAGGTTTACCCGCCTGCGCCTGTGCAGCCTGGCCACCCCCAGCGGACGGATCACCCTCACCGCCCGCGCCGATGGCTCCCTCTTTAAATTTTAAATGGATCGAGACCACCCCAGAAGGCCGCCGGGAACGCCCCCTCAAGGACGAGAAAGAATACGAACACCTGCTGGCTTGCGCCTTCGGGATCCGCCTGCCGCCGGGGATCCCAGGAGAAAAATTGCAAGACCCAAGCCAACCGGCATTCCAACAGAGACCACCCCAATCTCCCCCCAGCAGGGTCAGAACCCCTGCCAACTAATGTCAGAATAAAGGTTGGCAATGTTTCGTTATCCCAGTAACCGTTATGGATGCTGCCGCGGTCGCTGCATTTGATGGCCAAGCCCTCGATCACGTGCTCATTTTCGACACCACCCTGCGCGACGGGGAGCAGTGCCCCGGCGCCACCCTCAACACCGAAGAAAAGCTGGCCATTGCCCGGCAACTGGCCCGGCTGGGAGTGGACATCATCGAAGCGGGGTTTGCCTATGCCAGCCCTGGCGATTTCGAGGCGGTGCAGAAGGTGGCCGAACAGGTGGGCACCCCCGATGGCCCTGTGATTTGCAGCCTGGCCCGCGCCCTCAAGCCGGATATTGAGGCAGCCGCCGAAGCCCTCAAGCCTGCCGCCAAGCCGCGCATTCACACCTTCATCTCCACCTCCGACATTCACCTCAAGTACCAGTTGCGCAAGACCCGCGCCGAAGTGCTGCAAATTGCCGAAGAGATGGTGGCTTATGCCAAGTCCTTCGTGGAGGATGTGGAGTTTTCCATGATGGACGCCACCCGCTCCGATCCGGAGTTTCTGTACCAGGTGATCGAGGCAGCCATTCGGGCGGGAGCCAAAACCATCAACATCCCCGACACCGTCGGCTACGTCATGCCGGAGGAGTTCGGCCAACTGATCAAGGGCATCCGCGAGAACGTGCCCAACATCAAGCAAGCGATCCTTTCTGTGCACGGGCACGACGACTTGGGCGTCTCGGTGGCCAACTTCCTGGAAGCGATTAAGCAAGGCGCACGTCAGGTGGAAGTGACGGTCAACGGCATTGGCGAGCGGGCCGGCAACACGGCGCTGGAAGAATTGGTGATGGCCCTGCACGTGCGGCGCAGCTACTTCAACCCCTACTTCGGCCTGCCCGTAGACTCCGAGAAGCCCCTCACCCACATCAAAACGCAGGAGATCTACCGCACCTCCCGTCTGGTCTCCAACCTCACCGGCCTGCTGGTGCAGCCCAACAAGGCCATCGTCGGCTCCAACGCCTTTGCCCACGAATCGGGCATCCACCAGGACGGCATGCTCAAAAACCGCCAGACCTACGAGATCATGGACGCCCAGACCATCGGCCTGCAATCGAGCACCTTGGTGTTGGGCAAGCACTCGGGCCGTAATGCCTTCCGCACTCGCTTGAAAGAACTGGGGTTCGAGCTGTCGGAGCAGGATTTGAACAAAGCCTTCTTGCGCTTCAAAGAGCTGGCCGACAAGAAAAAAGAAATCTCCGATCTGGATCTGGAAGCAATTGTTAACGACGAAACTCGCTCGGTGCCCGAACTCTACCGTCTAGAGCATGTGCAAGTGGTGTGCGGCAACCGCGAGGCTCCCACCGCCACGGTGCGCCTGATCACTCCTGAGGGGGAAGAGCGGGTAGATGCGGCCGTAGGCACAGGCCCGGTGGATGCGGTGTACAAGGCCATCAACCGCATTGTCAACATCCCCAACAGGCTGATCGAGTTTTCCGTCCAATCGGTTACCGCCGGCATCGACGCCATCGGGGAAGTGACCATCCGCCTGCGCCACGAAGACCGCATCTTCTCCGGCCATGCCGCCAACACCGACATCATTGTCGCTTCGGCCCAAGCCTACATGAATGCCCTCAATAAGCTCTACTTTGCCCTGCACGCGGCGCGCTCTACCCCTGAACAGCGGGAGGCCGCTACTCAAAAAATCTGATGGGAGGGTGGCAATCCCGTATCCAGCCAAGCGGTTTGCGCGGCGAGACGGGATCCTTTATAGCCATCCAAGCAACTCAACACTGTTATGGGCTGGCCAAAGGGATCCCATCCGCAAACACCCGCCCGATCACTTCCTCGATGGGCGGATCTGTTATTGTTAGATCCAACACCTCCAGCTCCGCCAACAACTGGGCCACCGTCTGGGTAAGCTGCTCCCGCTGCACCCACAGCCGCGCCTCGCAGCCGTCGGGATCCCCCTCGCTGCGCACCTCCCCATAACGCTGCAGTTGGGCAACAGAGCAAGGACGGGCCAATTCCAACTTGACTTCTCGGTAGGGGGCAAAGCGCTCCAGCAGCGCCTCCAAGTCACCATCGTAGATGAGCCGCCCCGCGTTGATGACCAACACCCGTTGGCACAGCGCGGTGATATCGGCCATATAATGGCTGGTCAACAATACCGTCGCCCCGTAGCGGCGGTTGTAATCCCGCAAAAATTGCCGCACACTGACCTGGGCGTTGACATCCAACCCCAAGGTGGGCTCATCCAAAAACAAGATCTGCGGGCGGTGCACCAGGGCCGCCAACAGCTCCGCCTTCATCCGCTCCCCTAGGGAAAGCTTGCGCACCGGCTGCTTCAGCTTGCCTGCCAAGTTGAGCAGCTCCGCCAGCTCCCCCACCCGTTCGCGAAACTCCTTCTCCGGGATCTCGTAAACGGCGGCGTTAATCCGCAGAGAGTCTATCGCCGGCAGATCCCAGATGAGCTGCTGCTTCTGCCCCATCACCAGGGTGATCTGCCGCAAAAAAGATGGCTCGCGCCGGTAGGGCACGTGGCCGACCACCTGCAGCGTGCCCCCAGAAGGATAGATCAAGCCGGTCAACATCTTGAGGGTGGTGGTCTTGCCTGCTCCGTTCGGCCCCAAGAACCCCACCACCTCCCCCGGCTGAACCTGAAAGCTGATGGACTGCACTGCCGGGATGTAGCGGTAGGTGCGGCGAAAGAAGTGGCGCAGGGTGCCCACCACTCCCGGCTCCTTGATGGCCACCGGGTAAACCTTGCTCAGGTTGTAAGCAGCGATGATCGGTTCCAGCCGGGCCGGCACATGAGGCAACATCTATCCCTCCCATGAAACAACCAGATCCGCTACCCCAGCCCCAAGGGCACATCTTTTGGAGCTGGGCATACCGGATCTGGAGAGGGCTATTCTCAGTATCTGAGGGAAAGAAACAAAGGGATAGGGAAACTACAGCAGTCCTACGTCCATCCCAGGCTTGCCCGTGGCCAGCTCTACCTTCAGGATACGGCCACCCGATTTCTGGATGCGCTGCTGCTCCCGAAACCAGTTTTCGTAGGGCACCAGCTTTGTGAAGTAGGTGTTTTGCAGCTCCCGCTGGGTGCGAATCCGGGTTTGGCTGGGCACACAGGCCGTGATCTTAAACATGCGCATGATATGGGATCCCCGCTCAACAACGAAATGGGCCGTCTTGACCAGCAAAACAGGCGACCTACCTCAGAAAGCTCGCGTACCCCCATCAGCACACCAGATCCCTGCGGCAAGTCGCCCGTCGTGCTCGTTGGACAATGAACCTTACGCCGAAGCAATGGCGCTGGTAGCTAGCTCAGACCAGAGCAGATGTAATCGAAATACACACCCATTTCCTTGCCGGCATCAGCACCCACCAGAGCGGCTGTTACCTCTTTCATGGCTTGGATGGCCTGGATGGTGGCCCCAATGGGCACTCCCAGCGAATTGTAGGTCTCCTTGAGCCCGTTCAGCACCCGCTCATCGAGAATGGAGGGATCCCCGGCCAGCATGGCGTAGGTGGCGTAGCGCAGGTAGTAGTCCATGTCGCGAATGCAAGCGGCATAGCGACGGGTGGTGTACATGTTGCCACCGGGACGGGTGAGATCAGAGTACAGCAAGGCCTTGGCAGCCGCATCCTTGACGATGGTGGAGGCATTGGCCGCGATGGTGGCAGCCGCCCGCACCCGCAACTCGCCCGTGGCGAAGAAAGCTTTCAGCTTCTCCATGGCCGAGTTGTCCAGATACTTGCCTTGGACATCGTAGCTGTTGATCACAGCGGTAATCGCGTCTTGCATGATGAGCTTCCTATCAAGTCGGTGAACAGCAAACGGTTGTGCAGCAAAAACAATGAGGGACTAGCTCATTGCCCCCACCACAAAGTCGAAGTAGTAGCCGGCTTCAGCCGCATCGTCGGGAGAGAGCAGACCCATGGCCACCTGCTTCATTTGACGAATGCTCTCGGCCACCGCCGGAATGGGTGTGCCCAAAGAGTTGTACATCTCGCGGACACCCACCAGACCGATCTCTTCGATGGGGGTGACGTCGCCGGCAATGACACCGTAGGTGATCAGGCGCAGGTAGTAGTCCATATCCCGCAGGCAAGTCGCCGTCATCTCCTCTCCGTAAGCATTGCCACCTGGGGAGACGATGTCAGGGCGCTTCTGGAAGAGTTGGTCGGCAGCTTGTTTGACGATGCGCTCACGAGACTCGGTTAAGACTTGAGCAATGCGCAACCGCTTCTCACCCGAGGCAACAAAGGACTTGATTCGATCCAGTTCCCCCGGGCTGAGGTAGCGGGCCTCCGCGTCCGCGTTCACAATCGATTTCGTAACAACACTCATGGATATCCATCCTCAAGTCGATTTTTTAAAGAGTATGACGAGCATACCCGCAAGCTATTTTCCGATATGCTTGCCGTCTACCATCTCAGATCTTCACACTTCTTAAAGTCTCTCCCAGAAAAGGGACGGTCTCATGCCCACCCCAACAGGAGAGTGCTCTCCCCCAAGTCCGGCAAGAGAGGGGTTACAATCGAGGGTGAAAGTTAAGTCGCCAGGGGATCCCTGCAGGCTTGCTTTAGGACATGCGTTGAGGTTGCGATGACGGATGTCTCTGGGTCAGAACGATTGAAGCGAGCGAAAGGTTCTCAGGATCCTTCTGAGGCTGCTCCCTCATCTCTGCCGGATCACCTGATCCGGGCCACGGCGGCGGAGGGCAAGATTCGGGTGGTGGGCTTGGTGTCTACCCAGGCGGTGCAAGAGGCCCGGGAGCGGCACAAGCTTTCCTATGTGGCGACGGTGGCCCTGGGGCGGGCCATGAACGCAGCCCTGTTGCTGGCGGCCAACCTAAAGCGACGCCAGGCGCGGATTAACCTGCAACTGAAAGGGAATGGCCCCTTGGGCAACATCTGGGTGGATGCCGGCTTGGACGGCACGGTACGCGGCTATGTGAGCAACCCGGCCATCGAGCTTCCCCTCACCCCTGAGAGCAAGTTGGATGTGGGCCAAGCTGTTGGGCGCTATGGCTACCTCCATGTGCTGCGGGACTTGGGGTACGGCCAGCCTTACACCAGCGCGGTGGAGCTGGTTTCGGGAGAGGTGGGAGACGATATCAGCTACTACCTCTCCTCCTCAGAGCAGATCCCTTCGGCAGTCCTTTTGGGGGTCAACCTCGATTCGCAGCGGGTGCGGGCTGCCGGTGGAGTGTTGTTGCAACTGATGCCAGGGGCGCCGGCCAGCCTGATCCCGGAAATGGAAGCCCGTTTGGCCAAGGTGGAGGAATTTAGCCCGATGCTGGCTTGTGGTGGCGGTTTGCGGGAGCTGTTGCAAATTTGCTTGGGCGACTTGGATCTCAAGATCGCGCCGGAAATGCGCGCCATCCGCTTCTA
Source organism: Synechococcus sp. H55.7 (assembly GCF_047462395.1). Lineage (NCBI taxonomy): Bacteria > Bacillati > Cyanobacteriota > Cyanophyceae > Synechococcales > Synechococcaceae > Synechococcus > Synechococcus sp. H55.7. The sequence goes on along the minus strand of NZ_JANSJD010000026.1, from coordinate 5,459 downwards.
TTGCAAGTGCAATTCCGACCGGGTGAAGGGGGCGCTGCGCATGTTGGGGCGGGACGAGCTCATCGACATGATCCGTACCGACAAGGGAGCAGAGGCGGTTTGCCAGTTCTGCAACGAGGTCTACCGCATCTCGGAGGATGAGCTGCGCTCAATTGTGGCGGAGATGTCGGCAAACCCATAGCACCCCGTGATGGCAGAATAATCGCCAGGTACGGGATCCCTGCTCTTCTATGTCCTCTGAGCCTGCTGCCCCTGAGCTCTCGGTTGTCATCCCCTGCAAAAATGAGGCGGAGAACCTGGATCACCTGTTCGAGCGCCTGCGCCTAACCTTGGATCCATTGGGGATCCCCTACGAGATCATCTGTGTCAACGACGGCAGCCAGGACGACACGCTGGAAAAGCTTATTGCCTTCCATCGCCAGGATCCCCGCATCAAGGTGGTGAACCTCTCCCGCTGTTTTGGCAAGGAAATTGCCCTTACCGCCGGCTTGGACTACGCTGCGGGCAGAGCCGTTGTCCCCATCGACGCCGACCTGCAGGATCCCCCAGAGCTGATCCCGGAAATGCTGCAGCAGTGGCGGCAGGGCTACCAGGTGGTGTGTGCCGTGCGCCGCAGCCGCCAAGGGGAAAGCTGGCTAAAACGCTTCACCGCCAACGGGTTTTATTGGGTCATTGACCAGCTCAGCCAGGTGCGGATCCCGCGCAATACGGGGGATTTTCGGCTATTGGATCGTCAGGTGGTAGACGCCATTAAGCAACTGCGGGAGCGCACTCGCTTTATGAAAGGGATCTTTGCCTGGGTAGGCTACCGGCAGGTGGCCATTTTTTACGACCGTGCCCCCCGTTTTCGCGGCAAAACCCAGTGGAACTACTGGCGGCTGTGGAACCTAGCCATAGAAGGCATCACCTCTTTTAGCTCTTGGCCCTTGCGGGTGTGGAGCTATCTGGGCTTGGCGATCTCGCTGGCGGCTCTGCTGTATGGCCTTTTCCTCGTCATTCGTACTTTGCTGTTTGGCTCCGACGTGCCCGGCTACGCCTCTTTGGCGGTGATGACCTTGTTTTTGGGCGGGATCCAGTTGATTAGCCTGGGCGTGATTGGAGAGTATCTGGGCCGCATTTTTGAAGAAGTGAAAGGCCGGCCACTCTACCTAGTCCAAGGCACCTTTGGGTTCGAGACCCTGCAGCCTTCCCCTGCTCCAGAATCAGATCCAATGTCCACTCCTATTTGAGGGTTTTGCGTCCCGAAGCGGCATATTCTCGGTACTCGCGCACAAAGATCTCCTGCATCTGGGCCTGGGAAAGCTGGATCCCTTGGATTTCGGCGCGGGCGATGGCCTTCATCAGCTCGATATAGGCCAGGCCAAGGGAAAGGGTCAGGGTAGCCGCTGTGGTGGACTGGATGATGCCGCCTGCCAGGGATCCCACGCCGGGGATCAACTTCAGCAGGTTTGAGACAATGGCCCGCCCAGTGACTACTGCGCCCCCAATTCCCGCCAAAGCCGCCATCAAAGAGTAGTAAAAAGAAGGGGAGGCTTTATAGCCAAAGATAAAGCTGATATTGGCAATCATGCCCACTTGTGCTGCTGCCAGTAGAGGGGCATCGGCAAAAGGAAGAGGTGCGGCGCCGATGAACGCTGCGCTGGCCACATAGCCGGATACATACTTAAAAGCAGCATCGGCTTTGAGATCTACCCGCAGCAATTGCTGGCGGATAAAGGCAAGGCGGGCCACTTCCGGCAGCAGCTCCAAGGTGCAGCCGATCAGATGCTCCAGCCCGTGGGCAGGGATGGTGAGTTGCCGGTTAATGACCTTGTCCTTGGCCAAAAGAGGAACAATGTAGCGAACAGGGAGATTTTGGCGCTGCAAATACTGAAAAAACTCGCTCTCTTCGGGATTGGGGTATTCCAGGCATTGGGTCAAGACTAAGATGACCGGCACATCTTTGAGTTCCAAATCCTTTAGCCACTTGCGCTCGGTTTCCTCCAGCCGCTTCAGCTCGTGGTGGATGCAATACCAGACAATGTGAATGTGATGTTCGGGATCCCGAAGGCGCAGCTCGTCGATCAGTTGGGACACCTCGAGGCGGATCTGGATATTCTGGTCTCCCGCCAATTCCATGCCAGGTGTATCGTAGATGGTGATTGGGCAGCCTTGCTTGGAATATTGGCGAATGTGGCAGGTGACGGGGCTGCCGACGCCGGTGCGGGCCAGCTCATCTTTAAACACCGCATTGACCAAAGTGCTTTTGCCCACCCCGCTTTTGCCGATCACCAGGACGTTGCAATGGCCCATTTCTGCCTCCGCTTCCAGAAGGCTCTCTTTGAACAGATGGCCAGCCCAATCCCAGGGTTCCTGCGGTTTCTCCCCAGCACGCGCAACTGTTTGATGGGTTAGGTGAATCAGTTTTTCTATCCAGGAGTGGACTTCCGGCTGCGTTTGAGACATGCTCTATCCCCAAGTACGGGATCAACTGGGCTAACGCTCCCAGTCCAGTGTAAATCGATAAGGAATGCGGCTACTCCCTGACCAGCCCACCGGTTCTGCTGCAACAAGCACTTTATTGAGAGCTATTCACAAGAACTATCGAGTTAGACTATGTTGGGGTGAGGATAGCCCCAAGAGCTCCTGGATCTGCCCAGTTGAGTAAGCTGGATAAGCATCCACATTCTCTTTACTTCGGAGAACCTCGCCCCATGTCTGAAACCTCAACCTTGCGCCAGTCCTTCAACAGCGTGCGCAACAACCCTGTCTCCCTCGGCCTGGAGGTAACCCAGCCGATCTGCGAGGGGATGAACACTCTTCTGGCCAGCTTTCAAGGGCTGTACTTGCAGTACCAGAAGCATCACTTCGTAGTAGAGGGCACCGAGTTCTACCCGCTACACCAATTGTTCAAGGATCACTACGAGCAGGTGAGGGAACATGTCCACGACCTGGGAGAACGCCTCGAAGGTCTGGGGGGTGTGCCGGTAGCCACCTTCGCCACCTTGGCCCGCCTCTGCTGCTTTACCCCTGAGCCGGATGGCGCTTTTGAGGCGCGGCAAATGTTGCAAAATGACCTGGCGGCAGAGCAGGCCATCATCGATTTGCTGCGGCGCCAAGCCGCCCAAGCGGAAAGCCTAGGGGATCGCGCCACCCGCTACCTCTACGAGCAGATTCTGCTCAAGACGGAAGACCGGGCCTTCCACCTCAACCACTTCCTGGCCAACGACAGCCTAGTGTTTGGCTTGATGGACGGCAGAGCTTAGTCAGGATCTGGGGCAGGTTCGCCGGCCAGGTGGCCTGTCCTTAAACCTGAGGACTTATTTTTGTAAGCATTTGTTGAAAATTCATATCATTACTGCCCGATTGGGTTTAGATTTATTTGCCGAGGTTTTGCTCCTAGCCATGAACCCTGTATCTTTTGAGGGCAGCTATTGTTTGCAGATCCCCTTAGGGGAACGCTGGCGCATTGGGCGGCGGCTGCTGGAGTTGGGGATCCCGGCAGTTTGTACGGGAGATGGCCATTTGCAGGTGCAGGTGGACACACCTCTGGCCCTGTTGCAGGTGCGCAGCGTGATCCGCCAATACACGGCGCGGCGGCAGGAGTTATTGGACAGCCTAGAGACGTGTTGGCAGCTCAACACCGAGCCTGGGGGACAAGATGAGCAAGTTGGCTAAGCAAAGGATCCCGTTTGAGTCAGAGGGTCGGTTCCTGGGATTTCTTCCCGATAAGGATGGCAAGCTCAAGTACTTGCGCTGGCAGGCCGGAGCGGAAGTGTTTGCCGGCAAGATCCCCAAGCCGCTGCGCTCTGAGCTCTACCGCAGCCTCAAGCCAGGGGATAGGGTGCAGATTGCGGGGGAGCGGGAAGTGAATTTGCTGAAGGGGCGGGAGAAATGGGTGCTCTACCGCGTGGTTCCTGTCCAGGCTTCCCCGGTAGCAGCCATGTTTTCCCCGAAGGCCGCTCCCGGATCGGAGGAAGCGAGGAAAGGGGTCGTCTTGGTCTGTCAGAAGTCCGACTGCTGTCGGCGGGGGGCGATGGCGGTGATACAGGCTCTACAGGCACACTTGGCAGCCTACCCAGAGACCATTCGGGTGCAGGGAGTGGGCTGCATGAAGGACTGCAAACGGGGGCCGAACGTGGTGTTCCTGCCCGACAAGGCTCGCTACAGCAGCGTTTCTCCGCAAGGGATCCCGGCTTTGTTGGAGCGGCATTTTCCGATTGCTTCGTTGCAGGTACAGCAGGTTGAGACGGCAGCTTCCTCCTGACGCTCATGCTGATCCCCCCACGGGCGAGCGGATTTCCCTTGACTTTTCGCATGAACTACCCCACCGCGCAGGCGGGTGGGGTTTCCCCATCCGCTTTACGGTGAGATTTTTGTCTCTTCCTCTGCCCCAGTTGCTTCATCGCTCCTGTGTACCGGGTCTCTGAAGTAGAGCTGAAGCATCCAAGACTCACGAGGCGGGTTCCCAGCCCCGGTTGCTGTTCGCGGCAGCGGGACGGAGTCCAATTAGTAGCAACGTTGTAGAAAACCATCACCGTTCCCCTGTCCCGCGGTATCGCAAACCCACAGGCAGAACAGACATGGTAACGGTTACTTAGCTCTGCCCACTCCTTGTGAACAGCACCGCACTTGGGACAGCGCTGAGACGGCTTGAGGGTTTGCGTGGGAAGAAACAAGACCAGACCACCCTTCTGCTCAATTTTGTAGGTCAGCAGCCGGTTGAGGGTTGCAAAACCCACCGACAGAATCGACTTGTTCAGTCCAGCCTTGCCCCTGGCCCTGCGGGTCATGCCCTTGACGTTGAGCTTTTCGGTTACCCCGATGTCATAACGACTTGCTATCTCTGAGGTAACCTTGTGTTGCCAATCTCTACGCTGACGGGCAACTTTGGCTTTGAGCTTAGCCTCTAGCCGGTGGATTTTCTTCCATCTCCTAGAAGCCTTCACCCCCTTCCTAGGTGCACGCTTCCGCCGTTTGAGCTTGGCAACCTTGCGAATTTTCTCCTCACTCCTCTGCGTAAACCGAGGATTAGCAACCTCATAGAACTCACTCCCGTCATATAGGGTTATGGCGGTCTCGGTGCCCAAATCGTAGGCAACGATAGATTCATACTTCAAATCTGACTGGGAACCAAACTTAGACCGAGGTACTTCTACCTCTACAGTGAACGAAGCATACCACTGCCGTAAAGTTGGCTTGTAGACAATAGTTAGTGTGGTAGGCCTCCCCCAGTCCTTGGCTTTGCCCCGCATCCTCAGGGTAATGCCCAAGTCCCTGAGAGTAACGGTGCCGTGCTTACCATTAGTATTGACCTTCCACCCCGTAGCGCTAGGATATGTCCAGCCAGAATACCGCTTGATTGGCTTCAACTTAGGCTTTTTGCTTAGCCCCTGGAAGAAACGCTGATAGGCAAAATCTACCCGCTTGACTGTAGCTTGCAGAGAATGGGAGTTGAGTTGAGCAAACTCCGGCCACGC
>NZ_JANSJD010000025.1:0-36317 GCF_047462395.1 Synechococcus sp. H55.7 | reverse complement strand
GGGCAGAAGAAGAGACAAAAGCTCTGCTGCCAAGCGGGTGAGGAAACCCCACCCGCCTACGCGGTGGGGTAGTTCATGTGGCAATATCAACCTCAGCGTCGCTCAGAGAGCTGGCTGGATGCCATCACAGATGCGCGAACTCAGCTTGAATTGGCCCTCGAAGATAGCCCCAGCTTGAGGGGATATCTCGGCCTTTCCGGAGACTTGTCCCTATGCTTTGGAGCTGGCCTTGGCAGAAGATTGACTGTCAAGCCCCTCTCCTTTTGGCAGAGGCAACTCAGAGATCGCTGGATATTAGAGGATAAAGCCCTCTCAGCACTTTCAAGCAGAAGCCCGCCCTTGCCAACTGCGCATCTTGCCGGGGTTAAGCAATCCATAGGGATCCACTTCTTCCTTAAAACGGAGCTGGCGCGGATCCATCACTTTGCGACCCCCCTCTTCGATGATGAAAGTGTGGGGATTGGCGATGAAGACTCCCTGCGCCTCGTGATAGCGCATGATCTCGTTGAGGCGTTCTTCCGTTGTAAAGCGCACAATTTGCAGGCCGACCGGGGTAGCCTGCCCCCGGATGCGAATCCACTCCAGGTGCATCAGCACTTCGTCGCCAAAGTGCTCGTACAGGTGCTGCACCACCTTCAGCTCCCGATCGGGCGGAAAAATCGATTGTAGATAGGTCAAATTGGGATCCACGCTGCGGCAGTGCAGGGTGGTGTGGTTCCAAGAGAATTCCCCCAGCGAGATCCCCCTGCTGGCCTCCTGAGCCGTTTTGTTGTAGACCACCTGGCCGCCATGCTCCCGAATGAGCTCCAGCAACGGCTCTAGGCTGTACTCGGCCACCATCAAGAGGGCCACGGCGGATCCCTGGGGCAAGTAGTCCTGCAAGGGGACGAAGTAGCGAGGGATCGGCCAGGCGTGCAGGCTGATGAGTTTCTTCAGGATCCCATCTGCCTCGGCCAGAGCCTGGCCAAAGTGGGCGCAGGGCATAAACCCCCCCTCCGGCGGGAAGGCCACCACCAGCTCCGCCCAAGGATAGGCCGGCGCCAAGGGAATCTCCACCTCGGTGATGATCCCGTTGAGGCCCCAGGCATGGCTGACTTTAAACACGTCGTCTCCCCGCAGCTCCAGGGCCCGCGGCTCCTCTTCGACTGTAATCACCCGCAGCCCTAAGATGTTGCCCCGATCCAGCAGTTGGCCGTAGGTCACAGAGCCGATGCCGCCGCTACCGCCGGCAATGAACCCCCCAATAGTGGCGGTGCGGTAGGTGGAAGGGGCCATACGGATCTCCCAGCCCAGCTCGCGGGTGTGTTTGTCGATGGCCATCAGCTTGGCCCCCGCCTGTACCCGCGCCAAGCCCGGCTTGGCCCAGATTACCTGGTTGAGCTTGCTCATGTCCAGGATCACACCGCCAGCTAGGGGGATGCACTGGCCATAGTTACCGGTACCGGCGCCGCGCACGGTCAGGGGTACTCTCCACTTGGCACAGGCCGCCGCCACCCGCATCACTTCTGCTTCATCGGCAGGGCGCACCACCACTTCCCCGCGCTTGTTGCTCAACTGGCGGCTGAGCACAGGGCTGTAGTGGTAAAAGTCCAGCGACAACTTGGCAACTTGCGCCGGATCGGTGATGGTTTCAAGGTCGGCCAGCTCAGAAAGCAAGGCCTGCAATTTTCCAGAAGCAGCAACGGTCATAGGGATCCCCAATTGGATAGCAGGCTACTTAGACTCCATTGTCTGTGCAAAGGGCCGGCAGAAAGGCTCACCAGAGACAGAAAACGCCTCTCCAGGGGATCCCGACCCGTCCCGAGCATCAGCCGAAGCGGCCCTCTACATAGTCTTTGGTCGCCTCTTTGGCAGGGCTGTTGAAGATCACCTCCGTTCGGTCGAACTCCACCAGTTCGCCCACGCGGTTGGATCCCACCAGCTCCACGCTGAAGAAAGCCGTCATGTCCGAGACGCGGCTGGCCTGCTGCATGTTGTGGGTGACGATAATGATGGTATAGTCCTGCTCCAGCTCCTTCATCAGCTCCTCGATGCGGCGGGTGGAGATGGGATCCAACGCCGAGCAGGGCTCGTCCATGAGGATGACATCCGGCTGTACCGCCAGGGCGCGGGCAATACACAAACGCTGCTGCTGCCCCCCAGACAAAGACTGGCCATTTTCTTTCAACTTGTCTTTCACCTCATCCCAAAGGGCGGCCCGCTTGAGCGAAGTTTCCACCACCTCGTCCAAGTCCACTTTCATCCCCAGCACCCGCGGGCCATAGGCAACGTTGTCGTAGATGCTCTTGGGAAAAGGGTTGGGCTTCTGGAACACCATGCCAATGCGCCGCCGCACCGCCACGGGATCTACGTTTTCGGCGTAGAGGTCTTTGCTGTGGTAGGTAAGTTTGCCCTCCACGCGCGCCCCTGGGATCAAGTCATTGGTGCGGTTAAAGCAGCGCAGGATGGTACTTTTGCCACAGCCAGAAGGCCCGATAAAAGCCGTAATTTGCCGGGCGGGAATATCCATGGTGACGTTTTTCACCGCTAGGTTCGAGCCATAGTAGACGCTCAGGTTTTCCGTTCGGAAGACGTAGGTGGTTGAGTTAGCAGATTGAGTTTTCATGATCCCACTCGCAGAAAGTTCGTCAAGAGGCTAATTCACACCTGGCCGCTGTCCGACAAGGCTTAAACTATCTTCTGGCTTTGTAGACCAGGAAGCGGGCCAGCAAGCTGGCTGCCAAAACAATGGCCAGCAGCACCAGGGCTCCTGCCCATGCCAGCTCCTGCTGCACCTTGAAGGGAATAATTGAGAAGAAGTAAACCATCACCGGCAGGGTAGCCACCGGTCCAAACAGGTTGGTTGACCAGAAATTGTTGTTGAAGGAAGTAAAAAGTAGAGGTGCTGCCTCGCCGGCAGCCCGCGCCAAGGCCAAGATCAAGCCTGTTACAATGGCCGGGGCTGCTGCCGGCAGGACGATGCGCATTGTGGTCTGAAAGCGAGTGGCCCCCAGGCCAACCGAAGCCAAACGCATATCCGGCGACACCAAAAGCAGTGCCTCTTCCGTGGAGCGGATGACAATGGGCAGCATCAACACGCCCAGGGCAACTCCCCCCGAAAAAGCCGAGAAGCCGGATCCCCGCACCACCAAAGCGTAGGCAAACAGGCCGCAGAGAATGGCCGGCACGCCCGTGAGCACGTTACAGGAGAACTTGACCAAGTAGGCCAAGCGGCTGCCGCGGCCAAACTCCGACAGGTAAACGGCCGCTAGGATCCCGAAGGGAAAGCTCAAAGCCGCCCCCGTGGCCAGAACCATTACGCTGCCGACGATAGCGTGGCCAAACCCCCCCTCTGCTAACCCTGGAGCCGGGTAGCGAGTCTCGGTGAGGACGTCCCAGCTTATCCTCTGGATGCCCTCCTTACCGATGTCCCACAGCACCCAAGATAGGGCAGCTATGATGGCGGCCACAAACAGTCCGCTCAGCAGCGTCAAGGCAATGCTCGTGTATCTCCGCAGGGGGGCAACAGCGGCACGGCTAATGTCGATCTCCTCAGGAACAAGCTGGGCTGACTGGGACATAATGACGAGGCTCCTCGGTTACTGCTCCAAGTTTTGAAACTTGCGGATGATGATTTCGGCCATGACGTTAACCAACAGGGTCAGCACCATCAACACCACACCGGCATACATAAGGGCCGACACCTGCAGGCGTCCTGCCTCGCCGAACTGAGAGGCAATCAAGCCGGTAATGGTGGATCCTGGCTGCAGCAGGGAGATGTTGATGCGGTTGGCGTTGCCGGAAATCATCGCTGCCACCATGGTCTCCCCCAAGGCTCGTCCCAATGCCAGCATGATCGAGCTGACAATGCCCGACAGGCCCGCCGGGATCATCACCGTCAAGATCGTCTCCCAGCGGCTGGCTCCCAACGCCAAGGCGCCCTCTTTGAGGCCCCGGGGCAGCGATTCAAGGGTGCTGCGGGTGATGGAAATGATGATGGGGGAAATCATGATCCCCAGCACCATGGCTACAATCAACAGACTGGGGCCTCGGGGAGCCGGGCCGCCGAAGAAAGGGATCCACCCCAGCGTCTGATTGATGGCTCGGAAGATGGGCCGCACCGCCGGGATGAGCACAAAGATGCCCCACAGCCCCAGCACCACACTGGGAATGGCCACGATCAGCTCAATGGCAAAGGCAATCGGCGCCGTTATCCACTTGGGGGCAAAATCTTCCGTCAAGAAAATAGCGGTGCCGATGCCCAGAGGAATGGCAAAAATCAGGGCCACCAGAGAGGTCATCAAACTGCCGTAGATCTGGGGCAACACCCCATAGATGTTTTCCACCGGGTTCCAGCGGCTGGTGACCAGAAAGCCCAAGCCAAACTGGCGCATGGCCGGCAGGGCTGCCTCAGTGGTCTGCACGATCACCCAAATGAGAATGATGCCGGCAAACCCTGCCAGCACCAAAGTTAGGCGGACAAAACCCACGTCGAGGGCGCGGGAAACATCCATTTTCTTTTCAATAGCAACATCCGTTGATAAGTCGTAGTCTCTGGCTGCCGAAGTCATAGGATCCCCGCTGTGGCAATTCTACTGGTGGGCAGATTGTGGCAAAACCTCTCTCACCCTACATTCCATCGGTGTTGCAGTTGTCTGTGTCCTGGCCAACAGTGAACACCAAAAGCTTGTTGGACTCAGACTGGCGACAACGTCAAAAGTCAGTGCCGACAGAACTTTTACCCGTTAAAAATCAGCAAAGCGGCAAGCCAGTAGCCAACAGGAAGAGCACAGCCTCTTGTTGACCACTGGCCCTCAACTAACACCTTTCAACAGGACAGCAACTCATCGCTTCGCGTTGGGGTTGACCTTGATCTTATCCAGCTCGGCGAAGATCCGCTGGATGGCCGGCTCCGGCATGGGGATGTAGTCCAGTTCTTTGGTGATGGCTTGGCCCTCTGGCCCCTGCGTCCACTTGATGGCTTCCACCAGCTTCTTCAGCTTTTGCTCGTCAGGATATTCGCGGTAGAGCATCACCCAGAACAAACCAACGATGGGGTAGTCGTCAGGCCCTTCGGGATCCGGCACCAGCAGGGCAAAATCTTCGGGCAGGGGAGCGTTGAGGGCAGAAGTAGCCCGCTCAGGAGAAAACTCGACAATCTTGCCCGCTTTGTTTTCTATGCGAGCAGTAGTCAGTTGCTCCAGCTTGGCAAAGGACTGGTTCACATAGCCAATTGCCCCTTGCTCCTGCTTGATGGTGGCGGCTACCCCTTCGTTGCCCTGGGCACCGATGCCAACCGGCCACTCCACCGTGGTTCCCACGCCGCCCTTCCAGTTGGGGCAAGCAGCGTTGATGTGGTTGCTGAACACGAAGGTCGTCCCAGAGCCGTCGGAGCGGTGCACCCAGGTGATGTCCAGCGCGGGCAGCCGACTTGCCAGGTTGGGGTTTTGGGCCTTGATGCGAATGTCGTCCCAGCGGGTGATTTCGCCGGTAACAATGCCACAGTAGGTTTCCCGCTTGAGCACGAGCTCTTTGTCGCCGATGCCGGGCAGGTTGTAGGCAAATTCAATGGCGCCCCCCGCCAGAGGCAGTTGCAGGGGCTCGTAGCCGTATTTCTCTTTGAAGCTCTTGTAGCGAGAGGCGTTGTACTTTTCGGTCATCGGGCCCTCGGAAGCACCGAAGTCCACCGTGCCGTTGATGTATTGCTCCAGACCGGCACCGCTCCCAACAGACTGGTAGCTGACTTGCACATTGGGATCTACGGTGCGATTGTAGGCATCAAACCAGCGCTGCAGCAGCGGCGCAGCGAAGGTAGCACCTGCGCCAGAGATTTGCACGGTTTGGGCTTGGGCCGGGGCCAGCGCCAGGGCTCCCACCGCCAGAGCCGCGATAGAAGAAACAGAAGCAGAGAGCAGAGATCGCATAAGAAAGAAATGTCTGATTTTAATCGACGCCTATAACCCTACAACCTCAAGGTTAAGAGTAGAATATGTTAAGGTTAAGTTTAGGTTAAGCCAGAAGAAAAAGTCGGTGTCTTTCTAAATGAGATGATTGCTATGAGCTCTTGATTTTTTACCTGGTGATTTGCTTGGGTTTAGATAGCAGCAAAAAATGATCCTGGAGCTCAGGATCTGTGAAAAGCTTATTTTGCAAGGCTTTTAGCTTGTCTTAGACTTGGCTAGGTGACCTCGATCCAAATAAAAGATGATGCTGGCCAGCCAGAAAAAAAGTTTGAACAGAAGATAAGTTGCGCAGAACCTAGAGCAGAAAGCTGCCCCAAATCTTGCCAAGCTTATATAGGCTTATGTAGGGTTCAATGTGTCCAAAAGAGCCCCCGCAAGAGCTTCTTTCTTGCTTTTGCGGAGAGCGTTGAGTTGGCTAGAAGAGTAACCTCAGCACTCTAGACGTCAAGCAGCTCCTCAAGTTCCCCGACCAGAGGGGAAAGGGGGAGGTCTAAGCCGGGATCCGCCCGCCGCCCATCAGGTACAGCAAAGCCATGCGCACCGCAACGCCGTGGGCAACTTGCCGCTCGATGAGGTTGAGGCTGGGATCCTCCATCACTTCAGAACTCAGTTCCACGCCGCGGTTGACTGGGCCGGGGTGGAGAACCCTCACCTCGGGGTGGCACAGGCGCAGCCGCTGCTGGGTGAGGCCGAAAAGGTGGTGGTATTCCTGCAGGCTGGGGATGAGGAATTCGCTCATCCGCTCCCGTTGCAGGCGCAGGGCGATGACGAAGCGGGCTCCTGCTAGGGCCGGCTCCAACTGCCAGTGCACCGGCAGAGTATGGCCGGGCACAAACTGGGCAAAGTCTTTGGGCAACAGGGTGGGCGGGCCGGCCAAGTGGACGTCTGCGCCAGCGGCCACTAGAGCATAGATGTTGGAGCGGGCTACCCGCGAGTGGAGGATGTCACCGACGATGGCCACCTTCACCCCCTGCAGCAGCTCGAGGCGAGGTCGCTGCGGATCCAGGTGGCTACAGAGGGTAAATAGATCCAGCAAAGCTTGAGTGGGATGTTCGTGCAGGCCGTCCCCCGCATTTAGCACCCCCGCTGGGGATCCGCGGCGATTGATCTCGGCGGCCAACTGCTGCGGCACCCCGGCCTGGGCGTGGCGGACGATGAGCACGTCGGATCCCATGGCCAAAAAGGTGCGAACCGTATCCAAAATGGTTTCCCCCTTGCTTAGCGAAGAGGTGCCGGGGGAAAAGTTGAGCACATCCGCTGACAGGCGCTTGGCCGCCAGCTCAAAGCTGTTGCGGGTGCGGGTGGAAGGCTCGAAAAACAGCGTCACCACCACCTTCCCCTGCAGGGTGGGCACCTTGGGCAGCCGCCGGGTCAGCACTTCCTGAAAGCTGGCGGCGGTTTGCAAGACAATTTGATACTCTTCGCGGGTAAAGTCCGCCAGCCCCAAGACATGTTGCCGCTGCCAAGCCATAGGGGATCCTCAAATGCCCAAGCGGGCAAAGATCTCGTCCAGGTGGGTGAGGTGCCGCCGTGGGTCAAAGCAGGCCTGCAGCTCCGCCTCGCTCAGGTGGGCCATTACTCTGGGATCCGCCAGCAGATTGGCGTGGAAATCTCCGCCGGCTTGGTTCCAGGCGCGGTGGGCATTTTCCTGCACCAGTCGGTAGGCTTCCTCACGGCTCAAGCCCTTCTCCACCAAAGCCAAAAGCACCTGCTGGCTAAAGACAACACCACCGTAGAGGGTGAGGTTGCGCTCCATGTTGGCAGGGTAAACCTGCAGGTGGCGCACCAGATCTGCCATGTTGACCAGTAGGTAGTGGCAGAGGATGGAGGCATCGGGCAGGATGACCCGCTCTACAGAGCTATGGGAAATATCCCGCTCATGCCAGAGGGGAATGTTTTCCAGGGCCGAGACAGCATACCCCCGCAAGAGGCGGGCAATTCCCGTCAGTTGTTCTGCTTTGACGGGGTTGCGCTTGTGGGGCATGGCGGAGGATCCCTTTTGGCCGGGGGCAAAGTACTCCTCAACCTCCAGCACCTCTGTCCGCTGTAGGTGGCGGATCTCGGTGGCAAAGCGCTCCAGAGAAGAGCCAATCAAAGCCAAGGTCTGCACATACTCAGCGTGGCGATCGCGGGAGAGCACCTGCGTCGAGGCCGTATCCGGTTTGAGGCCTAAGCGGGCGCAGGCCAACTGTTCCACCTGGGGGGGCACATTGGCGTAGGTACCCACGGCGCCGGAGATCTTGCCCACGGCGACCACCTCCCGCAGGCGTGCCAGGCGCTCCTGATGGCGCAGGCACTCGGCTAGCCAGCCGGCCAGCTTAAAGCCAAAGGTAATAGGCTCGGCATGGACGCCATGGGTGCGGCCCATCATCAGGGTGTAGCGGTGTCGGCGGGCCTGCTCACGCAAAGCAGCGATGAGGTCGGCCAGCCGAGCTTGCAAGATCTCAACCGAGGCTACAAGCTGCAGGGCCAAGGCTGTGTCCAACACATCCGAGCTGGTCAAGCCCAAGTGGATGTAGCGCCCCGCCTCGCCCACATGCTCGTTGAGGTTGGTCAAGAAGGCAATAACATCGTGCTTGACTTCCGCCTCGATTGCCAAAACCCGCGCCGGGTCAAAGGCAGCTTTGGCTTTGATCTCCTGCAGAGCCTCTTGAGGGATCCGCCCCAGCTCCGCCTGCGCCTCACAGACGGCCAGCTCTACTTGTAGCCAGGTCTGGAGCTTGTGGGCGGTGGACCAAATCTGGCCCATTTCTGGCAGAGTGTAGCGCTCGATCAAGGTGCCTTTTCCGTCAGTACGATAGGATAAGCCAAGCTATTTTAGCTAATCCGCCTCTCATCCCGGGTCCAAAGCGGGGCTTCTCGGCGAGTTGGCCAAGTGCAAGGATGGCCCCTCTTGCGGGCAGTCTATACTGGACTGGGTTGGGATCCTCAGCGGGGCACGATGAAGCGGCGATGGGGAAGGGTGGCTCTCATAGGTTGCTTGGCGGCATTCCTGGCTCCTGCCCCCGCCCTCTCTTTGCCCACCTCCCCCACTCCTCCTGAGAAGAGCTCCACCCGAAGCTCTGCTTCCGAGTTTAACTGGCAGGGATCCCTCAAGTTGCTGCGCGGGGATCCGGTGGCGGCTTTGGCCGATCTGGATCGGGCAGTAGAGTTGGATCCCACCTATGCGCCGGCCTACGTTAACCGCAGCTACGTTTACAACCAGTTGCGCCAGCCCCAAAAAGCCCTAGCCGATGCGGAGCGGGCCATCCAGTTGGATCCGGGGATCCCAGAGGCCTACTTTAGTCGCGGCGTGGCCCACCTGCAACTGGGGGAGCGAGAGGCTGCCATGGCTGCCTTTCGCCAGGCCTTGGCTCTTTTTTCCCAAAGCGGCAATTTTGCTGACCAAGCCATCCTGCAGCAACTGCTGCGCCAGTTGGGGGTGGAGTAGTCGCCCTTGGATTAATCCAGGACCATCTCGGATTTAGACAAACCAAGGAGGCTCTCCCAACCACTCGGCCAGGGAAACTGCCTGGGCCTGCAGCCCGAAGACATGACAAAAAGATTGCACCAACCCTGGGGCTACGGCAGCCATTGTTACCTCCGGACAAAACTGCACCAGGGATCCCACCGGGCGATCGGGGATCCCACAGGGCACGATGGCCGCGAAGGCAGCCAGATCCGGACAGACGTTGAGGGCAAAGCCGTGGTAGGTAACCCAGCGGGAGACCTTGATGCCGATGGCCGCCACCTTGTGGCCTTGCACCCAAACCCCTGTCAGGCCAGGGATCCGCTCCCCCCGCAGGCCAAAGTGGGCTACGGTCTGGATGAGCACCTCTTCTAGGTGGCGCAGGTAGCGGTGCAGATCCGGCTGGCCATGGGAGCCGTAGACAGTCCTATGGCGCTTTAGGTTCAGTAGGGCATAGCCCACCCACTGGCCCGGCCCGTGGTAGGTCACCTCGCCGCCCCGCTCCACCCGCAGAATCTCCGGCCCCTCAGGAGCAGGGGACTCTGGCTGAGTATCCGGAGATCCTATCCGTCCAGCCAGGCTTTTGAGAAACTTGGGATCGGCCCCTGCCCCCAGGGTGTAGACCGGCGGGTGGGTGAGCAACAAAAGCCCATCCGGCACCTCAGGATCGCGGATCATCCGGGCCAACCGGGCCTGCTGCCAAGCCCAAGCGGTGCGGTAGGGCACCTCTCCTGCCAGGTGAACTTGGAGAAGCGGCACAGGCTCCAACCCTTGCCCAGATCAGGCCACCGGTAAGTTGACCTGGGCCCGTAGCCGCTCGAGCAGAGCTCGGGGATGTAGCAGCCCTTCAATGCGGTCAACCGGCTTCCCGTCTTTAAACAGGATCAGAGTTGGCACGGCGTAGATCCCCCAGCGGGCAGCGATGTTGGGGTACTTTTCGGTGTCGACCTTAACAAAGGAGATGGCGTCCCCCACTTGGGGCTTCACCTGCTCCAACACCTGGGCCATGACCTGACAGGGACCACACCAGGTGGCGTAAAAATCCACCAGAATGGGAGTTTTGGATCCCTGGATCATATCGTCAAAGCTTTTGAACTGCTGTTTGTGGGCCATGGGCGACCTCCGCAGGATGCTGTAGAAAAACTTAGAATGCAACCTATTTGTAGTCTAAATGTTTGAGATGGAAATGTGGGTAGAGATTCTGCGACCGCTTGCTGTCGGTTTCCCGGTAGGATGACTAGGGCTTGGTCGGTACCTGTAGTCTAAAGGGCGGGCTGGACGGAAGGGGCAGGCTTTAGCAGGGCTTAACGATTGCAAGGAGTGGGATCCCGATGGCAACAATCCGGATGGTGAGCCGAGGTGTGGTGGCCGGCGTATTGGCTGGGGTGGTCTTGAGCCTCTGGGGGATCTGGCGTTGGCTGGGGGATCCCTCAGGCTGGATTCAGGTGGTGGCCGGGCTGCTCTTGAGTTTGGCGACGGTGCTGTACTGGCGGAAGACCCGCCCCGCCGACTGCCTGGTGGTGGAGCCCCAGAGCTGGCACCTCAACCGCCTCAGCCCCGATCACTGGCTGATCCAGGCGGAGTTCGTGGCCCGCAACCTCAACCCCATCTTTGAGGTCACCTTGGCCCAGGTGCAGCCGCGACTGCATTTGCTCAGTGCCAGCTCCATCGAAGGGATCCAAACCCAGATCCGCCTGCGCTCCCGCCATGTGGATCTGCCCCCTCGCCAGGACAACTACTGGCAGGCCTACATCATTACCCCCCAAAGCCAGACCGGCTTGGAAGTGGAGATCGAGCTGAGGGGGGAAGGGCTGGCAGATTTGCGCTCGGCCTGGCTGGAGCTGGACTACGTCCAGTACGGGCGGCAGCGGCGCACCCTTAAGACTAGCCACCTAATCCTGCCCTTGCAGGAAGTGGATCCCTTGCCGGAGCTGGCCTGGCAGCAGCAGGGGCCAGTGAGTTGGGCTGCCATTCCCACCCCTCTGCTTACCCCCAGCGATGACCTTGCCGAGGTGCTGCAGCGCTACGTGGGCCCTCACATCCAGCCCGGTGATATCGTGGCCATCTCGGAAAGCGCGGCGGCCATCGTCCAGGGCCACTTTCGCCATCCCCTGCAGGTGCAGCCTGGCTGGCTAGCCCGCACCCTCTGCTACTTCTTCCCCTCCAAGACCAGTCTCTCAAGCTGCTACGGGATGCAGACGCTGATCGACTGCTCGGGAGCCTGGCGGGTGCTGGGGGCTTTTGTTGTCGGATCCCTGGCCAAGTTGTTGGGGATCCCAGGGGTGTTCTATGCCCTGGCGGGGGAGCAGGCCGACCTCATCGACGATGTCACCGGCACCTTGCCCCCCTACGACCAGTTCATCGTCTTGGGGCCGCGGCATCCAGCTAAGCTGGTGGCCGAGCTCCACGCCCAGACTGGCTACGAGGTGGCCATTGTGGATGCCAACGACCTAGGTGAGGTAAGCGTTCTGGCGGCCAGCCCAGGGGTGGAGCGGGAGCTGGTGGAGCAGGCGCTGCGCAAGAACCCGGCGGGCAATGCAGCGGAGCAGACCCCCCTGGTGCTCATCCGGAAGCGGCTGCCGGCATCGCCTGGGATTTGAGTGCCTGCATCGCCTGGTGGGTCGACAAGAAAAAGCGCTCAGCGCCCACTTTCTCCACAAACCCCACCCTTTTGAGGCAATCCATCACCGGCCCCTTCACCTCGGCCAGGGCAAAGCCCACCCCCATCTGGTGCAGACGTTCCACCAATTGGGTCAGGGCCTCCAGAGCGCTGCCGTCGATGAAGTTAATGGCGCTGGCCACCAGCAGCACCTGTTCCACTGCTGGCCGCGCTGCTACCTCTTGCAGAATGTACTCCTGCAGGTAGGCGGCGTTGGCAAAAAACAGGCTCTCATCCACTCGCACCGCCAAGATGCGCGGATCGGTAATCACCTCATGGCGCAGCACGTTGCGGTAGTGCTCGGTGCCCGGCACCTGGCCAACGATGGCAATGTGGGGGCGACTGGCCCGCCAGAGGAAGAGGAGAAGGGAGGCCAGCACCCCCAGACCAATCCCCCGCTCCACCCCAATCGCCAACACGCTGGCAAAGGTGAGCAGCCAAACGAGGGCATCGCCGCGGTCGTAGCGCCAGCTCTGCAGCAGGGGGTGAAAATCCACCAGTCCCAGCACCGCCACCAGCACAACGGCAGCTAGGGTGGCCTGGGGCAGGAAAGTAAACAGGGGCATCAGCCAGATCATGGCCAGAGCTATCAGGGATCCCGTAATGACCGAGGCCAGACCGCTGTTGGCCCCCGCCTGAGCATTCACCACCGAGCGGCTGATCCCACCCGTGACCGGAAAGCCACCGCTGACGGCTGCTGCCACGTTGGCCACTCCCAGGGCCACCAGATCCTGGTTGGGATCCACTTTCTGCCGCCGCTTGCTGGCCAGGGCCTGGGCCATGGCATAACTTTCCGTAAAGCCCACCAAGCTGAGGGTTAGGGCGGTGGGCAGCAGGGATCCCCATTCTGGCCAGCTCAGTTGGGGAAACGTCAGCGGTGGCAGGCCAGCCGGAATCGATCCCACCACCGCCACCCCCGCTCTCTCCGAGAGGTTTAGCCCCCAAACCAGCAGGGTGGTTAAGAAAACGGCCGCCAGGGGAGCACTCTTGGTGAGCAGCAACTCCCAGAGGGGCGGGATCCCCCAGCGGCGCAGTTGCGCCGGCAGCTTCTGCTGGGCGTACACCAACAGGGCGATGGACAACAGCCCCAGCCCCAGGGTGACCCAGTTGACCCCATCCAGGCTCTGCCACAGCCGTTGCAGCAGCAGCCAGAAGGACTCGGTGTTGGCCAGCTTCACCCCCAGCAGATGGCGGAGCTGGCTAAGGGCAATGATTAGGGCTGCGGCACTGCTAAAGGCCGTTATAACCGAGTGGCTCAAGAAATTGGCCAAAAACCCCAGACGCAACAGCCCTACCCCTAGCTGGATCAGGCCCGCTTCCAGAGCTAAGCCCAGCGCCAACTGGCCATACTCCGGGCTGCCCGGCTCGGCCAGCGGCTCCAAACCCGAGGCTACCAGCAGGGCGATGATGGCCACCGGCCCCACCGACAAAGCCCGGCTGGATCCCAGGAAGCCGTAGGCGATCACCGGCAGGATGCTGGCGTAGAGGCCTGTCTCGGGGGGCAGGCCGGCCAGCAGCGCGTAGGCCATGCTCTGGGGCACCAACAGGATGGCCGAGACCACCCCGGCAATGAGATCCCCCGGCAGATCCTCTCGCTGGTAGCGAAGCCACCACAGGGAATCCTTGGCCAAGGGCAGGTAGCGCGCCCAAACCCCCTGCTTTGGGGAAGAGGCGGACGGGATCCCGCTCATAGCGTCTGACCCCGGTTCCAGGGCAGGCGGGCCAAAAGCAGCGCCAGGCCACAGGTGTTGGTGATCCCGGCAAACACCAACCCCGCCCCCACAAAGCCGCTCAATACCAGCCAGCCGGGATGGACAAAGGCTCCCAGCAGGGTTCCTACAAGCACCAGGGATCCCGCTGTAATCTGCGCCTGTCGCATTACCGAGATGGGCGCGTTGCGGGTGCGGGTGGTGGGCAGCTTGGCGGCCTTCCAAGCTTCGATCCCGCCTTTTAGGTTTATCGCTTCCGGCCAGCCGTATTCAAGCAACTGACAGCCGGCGCGGATGGAGCGGCTGCCCATACGGCACTGCAGCACCACCGGCTTTTCTGGTGTCGAGGCCGGCACCTTGGCGGGGTCAAAGGTAGATAGAGGCATGTTGATCGCCCCCGGGATCCGCTCGTCGTGGTATTCTGCCGGCTCCCGTACGTCAATGAGCTGTACCCGCCCTTGATCCAGCCACTGCTTTAAAGTCCAAGCGTCGATCTCCTTGAGACGGGGATCCCGTTCCTGCTGAGCTGTAGGATTTTGTTGAGCTACGGTCATGGTTTCTTCCTTGCTTCTAGGGTTGTTGTAAGACTTAGGGATTTCTAATCTTCCTCCTCCAGCAACCTGCTGGGCTCGCCAGGATAAAACTGGCTATCCAGGATTTGCTCGGGAGAGTAAGGGCAGGTCTGGGGAAAAGTCTTTCTGGGCAGCTTGGTCTCTTCTAGAGCCAGTTGGAGCGCCCTCAGGTAAGACTTGGAGATGGCCTCCGGCAAATAGGGTCTCAGGCTTGGGTTTTCCTCCAGCAGATCCAGAACTTCCTGCCGCTGCACCTGTAGGGTAAGAAGCCAGCTTACCGATCTGGCCTGCGGCTGATACTCCCACTTCAGAAGGTGCCCCACCAAAACTCCCAGCCGGTTGCGCAGCTCTTGCCGCTGTTGCCTGCCCAACGATTCCATCTCCTCAATTAAATGGGGCAGATCCAGCTTCTCCCAAGCCCGCTCCCGCAGAAATTGGGCTTGTTGCTGAGTCCAAGCATAGAAATCCCTCTCATAGAGATTTTGGCGATCCACTCTCAACCCTCCCCTTTCTGACGGGCCGCCTGAGAGAAGTCTAGCCAGCCCTAGCAACTAAACTGCGGCTGCCACTTGGCCGCACTGCTCGTTGGCCGGCACCGCTTCCTGGATCTTCTTGGGCTGCGGCAGGTTGAGGCTGTTCATCAGGGCAATAAAGCTCTCCCGCGAGCGCAGCTTACCGGTTTCCGGATCCACGAAGCGGGGGTTCCAGCGCTTCTCTTCACCAATGGTGGAGACGGTGTGTCCCCGGTAGTCATGGCCGGGATAGACCAGCGTCTCGTCCGGCAGGGTAAACAGGTGCTGCGTCACGTGGTCGTACATCAAGCCGGGATCCCCACTTTGGAAATCGGTGCGCCCGCAGCCGCGAATGAGCAGGGCATCGCCGGTCAGAACGCGATCCCCATTGACGCGGTAGGTCATGTGGCTGTCGGTGTGGCCTAGGGTGGCGATGGCCTCGATGACAATGGATCCCACCTGCAGCGTTTCCCCATGGCCGATGAAGCGGTCGGCACATTGTGCCTTGGCCTGAACCGGCACCACCCCTTGGCAGCCGCTCAACTCCCGCAGCTTGCCGGTACCGGTGATGTGGTCGGCGTGAACGTGGGTCTCCAGGCAGTACTTCAAGGTCAGACCCAGCTCTCGAATTAACTTCCAGTCCCGCTCCACCTGCTCCAACACCGGATCCACCAGTACGGCCTCGCGGGTGTCTGGGTCTGCGATTAAATAAGTGTAGGTGCTCGTCTCGGAGTCGAACAGTTGGCGAAATAGCATGCTGCCCTCCTGTCTGTTGACAAAACCCGAAAGCGATCCGAATTCGGGTCTCTAGAGCTACTATATAACTATTTAGTGTTAAAATCAAGCTACCACCTCCCTCAAGACAGAACAGACTATGGATTGGGACAAGCTCGTGAAAGGTGGCAAAGACGAGTGCCAGTTGACCCTGACGCCGGAAGTGCTGACCAGCGTGGCGGAGTACTTCAAGGTTTTGGCGGAGCCCAGCCGGCTGCAGATCCTGTGTCAGTTGCGCTCGGGGCCCAAGAACGTTACCCAAATCCTAGAGGCCACCGGCATGGGCCAGGCCAACGTTTCCAAACATCTCAAGATCCTGGCGCAGGCAGGGATCGTCAGCCGCGAGCCCAGGGGCGTGAGCGTCTACTACCAAATTGCGGATCCCATCTGTTTTGAGCTGTGCGAGGTGGTGTGCAAGCAGTTAATCAAGCGCCTCAAGCAGCAGGCTCAGCAACTGGAACCCCTGGCGGCCCTTCACTCCGGCAGGCTGAGCCGCGGAGGTTCCTGAGGGCGGGGACGGCGCAGCAGCCCAAACAGGGCCACAACGGCAGCCATGATCCAGATGAGGAAACGGCTGGGGCGAAAGTCGCCTGCCTCGATTTGCCGCATCACCTGGTTGTAGCGCCAAGCAGAAAGGCCGATCATCAGGATTCCAAAGATCACCAACAGGAGGCCCAAGTTCTGGGCACTCAGGAGGCCGTGCGCCGCGGCGGGCTGCTCAGGGGAGTGGGCGGCTTCAATCTGCCGCAGAAATAAGCTGAAGCGGGTGAGGGCAAAGCCAAAGGCAATGAGAGCCACAGAGGTGCGCAGCCAGGCCAGAAAGGTGCGCTCATTGGCCTGGTGTTCCCGTTGGCGATCTGGGGGCAAGTTCATGGGCTACAGGGATCCCTCAAGGGCTGATTTTAAGACAGCGGGGATCCGGCAAGCTGGCCTTCTCCGGCTGGCGGGGAAAATAAAAGGCGGTGCGTTTACATACTTCCACCAGCATCAGCATCACCGGCACCTCAATCAGCACCCCTACGACGGTGGCCAGGGCGGCCCCGGAGTTCAAGCCAAACAACACCACCGCCGTTGCAATGGCCACCTCGAAGTGGTTGCTGGCGCCGATTAAAGCCGCCGGAGCGGCATCCTCATAGCACAAGCCCAGTTTCTGGGCTGCCACATAGGTGAGGCCAAAAATAAGGTTGGTCTGCACAAAAAGCGGCACTGCAATCAACAAAATGTGGAAGGGATTTTCCACAATGAGATCCCCTTTAAAAGCAAAAAGCAGCACCAGCGTCACCAGCAAGGCGGTGATGGCAATGGGGTTGAGGTAGCGCAAAAAAGCTTTCTCAAACCATTCCCGGCCCTTGGTTTTAAGAATCCAATAGCGAGAGGCTGCTCCTGCAACTAGCGGTAGGCCCACGTAGATGGCTACGGATAGCAAAATGGTTTGCCAGGGCACCGTTAAATCGCTCATGGCCAGCAGCCAGCGGCCCAGCGGCGCGTAGAGGAAAAGCATGGTTAAAGAGTTCACCGCCACCATCACCAGGGTGTGGCCTTGGTTGCCATAGCTGAGATAGCCCCACATCAGCACCATCGCAGTGCAGGGGGCAATGCCCAGCAAAATGGCCCCGGCAATGTAGGAGTTGCTGAGGCTCACTTCTGTACCGCGGATCATTTCCGTGCCGGTTATCCAAGGGGCAAACAGCCACCCCAAGAAAAACTGGGCAATCACCACCATGGTAAAAGGCTTCACCAGCCAGTTCACCCCCAGGGTCAACAGCACCGGTTTGGGCGATTGCAAGGCATGGGCTGCCTGGCCAAAATCAATTTTCACCATGATGGGATACATCATGAAAAACAGGCAGACGGCAATGGGAATGGAGACCTGATAGAGGCTCAGGGCATCCAGCGCCTCTGCCAGGCCCGGAAACCATCGACCCAACAGGATCCCGGCAACAATACACAGAGCCACCCAAAGGGTGAGATAGCGCTCAAAAAAACTCAGGGATCCGCCGCCGGGGAGAGCTTTGGGGTCAGATTCGGTGAGAGCCATGGGAAAAGCCGAAAACTGCAGGCGAGAAAACGCAGGTTGTCGAGTAGCCGCGTTCCTAATGGGCTCTCTCAGGATACATCAAAAAAACTTGTTCAGTTTGACCTCAACTTACTCCAGCCCTAGCCGCCGACGAAAGTAGGGGATGGTTAGCTCCAGGCCAACCTGCAGGGGGATCTGGGGATCCCAGCCCAACAGGGTGCGGGCTTTGCGGATATCGGGCCGGCGCTGCTTGGGATCGTCGGTCGGCAGGGGCCGGTGGACGATGGGGGAAGGACTGCCGGTGAGGGCCAAGACCTGCTGCGCCAGCTCCAGGATGGTGAACTCCTGCGGGTTGCCCAGGTTAAAGGGGCCGGGATAGGGGCCGTTCATCAGGCGCACCAGGCCTTCGATGAGGTCGGCGATGTAGCAGAAGCTGCGGGTCTGGGATCCATCCCCATAGACGGTGAGGGGATCCCTGCGCAGCGCCTGGACGATGAAGTTGCTGACCACGCGGCCATCATCCTCCCGCATGGCCGGCCCATAGGTGTTGAAGATGCGGGCGACGCGGATCTCCGTCTGGTGTTGCCGCTGCCAGTCAAAAGTCAGGGTTTCGGCCAGGCGCTTGGACTCGTCGTAGCAGGCCCGCGGGCCGATGGGGTTGACATGGCCCCAATAGTCCTCCGGCTGGGGGTGCACCTGGGGATCCCCGTACACTTCTGAAGTCGAGGCCAGCAGGAACCTGGATCCTGTTTTCTGGGCCAGCTCCAGCAGGTGGTAGGTGCCCCAGACACCGGTGCGGATGGTGTGGATGGGATCCGCCTGGTAGTGGGGCGGCGAGGCGGGACAGGCCAGGTGGTAGATTTGCTCGATCCCGGCTTTTTCCAGCTCCGGCGGCAGCGGCTCGGCCACATCGTGCCACAGCAAAGTAAAAGCGGGGTTGTCGCGGTGGGCCTGTACGTTCTCCTCCCGCCCCGTGTAGCCGTTGTCGAGGCAGATAACTGCGTGGCCTTCTTGCAGAAGGCGGCCGACCAGATGGGAGCCGATAAATCCCAAACCACCCGTGACCAGGATCTTCACCAGCCCACTCCAATCAAGGTGATACCCGCCTGTTGAACGGCCTGCCGGTCAAGGCAATTGCGGCCATCGATCAGCAAAGGCCGCCGCATCAGCTCGGCAAGGTGCCGGTAATCCAGCGACAAAAACTCCGGCCACTCGGTCACCAGCACCAGGGCGTCGCAGTCCTGGGCCAGGCGAAACACATCCGTTTCCACTATCACGTGGGCCAGGCCCTCCCGCATCCCCGAAGCCGACACAATGGGATCATACGCTTTCACCTTGGCCCCCAGCCGGTGGAGCTGCTCGATCAACGTCAGAGAGGGGGCATCCCGCAGGTCATCGGTGTGGGGCTTAAAGGTGAGGCCCAAAAGGCCAATGGTCTTGCCCTTAAGCACCTTGAGGGCCTGCTGCAGCTTTTCCACCAGGCGCTGCCGCTGCTCGCAGTTGACCTCGACACTAGCCCGCAACAGCTTGGCCTCATAGCCGTAGTCAGCAGCTGTTTGAATGAGAGCTGACAGATCCTTGGGGAAGCAGCTCCCTCCCCAGCCTATACCGGCGTTGAGAAAGGCGCGGCCAATGCGCTTATCGAGGCCGATCCCTGTTGCCACCTGGGTGATGTCGGCACCGGTGCGCTCACAGATGTTGGCGATCTCGTTGATGAAGCTGATCTTGGTGGCCAAGAAGGCGTTGGCGGCATATTTGATCATCTCGGCGGAGGCCAAGTCGGTAACCAGTAAAGGCACGGGATCCCCACCCAAGCCCTGCTGGCGGCTGAGGATGGGCTCGTAAAGCCGCCGCAGGATCTCGATGGCGCGGGGGCTGTTGGAGCCAATCACGATGCGATCCGGGTAGAAGGTATCCTGGATGGCGCTGCCCTCTCGCAAAAACTCAGGGTTGCTGACCACGTCAAACTGAGGTGTCCGAGGAGAGATTTGCAAAGCCAGGGATCCTCTGGAGAAAGGAGTTGCCTCCCGATCTCCCCCAGAGAGCAGTTCGCTCTCTTCCCGGCTGCCCAGGCGCTGCTTGGCCGCCCCAGCAGCCCCATCCAAGATAAGCATGCGCACCCAGTCGCCGGAACCAATGGGGACGGTAGACTTGTTGACAATAACCCGGTAGCGGTCGTCCAGGTGCTGGCCGATCTCCCGCGCCACGGCCTCTACGTAGCGCAGATCCGGCTCGCCGCTGGGCAAAGCTGGGGTGCCCACGGCAATAAAAATGACCTCGCTGGCTTTCACCGCCAGGCCCAGGTCGGTGGTAAAGTGCAGCCGGCCGGCCTCGGTGCCTCCCCGCACCAGCTCTTCCAGCCCAGGCTCGTAGATGGGCAGGTGGCCCCGCTGCAAGTTTTCGATTTTGACGGGGTTGTTGTCTACACAGATAACGCTATGGCCCAGGTGAGCCAGACAGGCGCCGGTTACCAACCCCACATAGCCAGCTCCCACAACCGCCACGTCCATAGCCCGCTTCCCCCTCGCGTCGATGCTTGGTTCTAAAATACCCCGCCGACCGGGATCCCCTATCCTCAAGGGGAGGAAAGACAGCCTTGAACCCAAGCCGGTGGCAAAATAAAGCAGAACCGGTTTTCTTCTGAGCCTTTGAGCGGTGAGTTTCCCCGATTCTGCTGCCATAGCCGCTCGCCGTCAGCACCAGGTGCAGAGGGTGCTGTATGTTACCCTAGGGCTCAATCTTTTGGTGTTTTTGGTCAAGCTGGGTTTGGGCCTGGCGACCGGATCCCTGAGCTTGGTGGCCGATGCCCTGCACAGCTCCGCCGACAGCGTCAGCAACATTCTTGCCCTGCTGGCGGCCCGCTTTTCCTCGCCAGAGCCGGATGAGGAGCACCCCTACGGCCACAGCAAGTTTGAGGCCATCGGTGCCATGGGGATCGCCGCTTTTCTGGGGATGGCCAGCTTTGAGATCCTCAGCGCAGCGGTGGGACGGTTTTTCGAGCCCCAGCCGCCGCTGCAGGTCGATGGACTGGCCCTAACCCTGATGGTGGGGGTGCTGGGGATCAACCTCTTCGTGGCCTTCTATGAACGTTCCTGGGGCAAGGCTTTGTCCAGCTCGCTGCTCTTGGCCGATGCCCGCCATACCCTCAGCGATGTTTGGGTAACCCTGACGGTGCTGCTGGGACTGGCCGGGATCCACTACTGGGGGATCCCCTGGCTGGATCAGGTGCTGGCGGTGCCGGTGGGGCTGCTGGTGTTCTGGAGCGGCTGGGAAGTGCTGCGGGAAAACGTTCCCTTTTTAACCGACCGGGTGGCCATCCCCCCCAAAACCTTGCGGGAGCTGGTTCTCAGCCTGCCTGGAGTTCTGGACTGCCACGACATCACCTCCCGCGGCATCCCAGGGCAGATGATCTTTATCGAAATGCACATGGTGGTGGAGCCGCTGGACGTGGAGTCGGCCCACCGCATCACCGAAGCGGTGGAGCAACTGCTGCAGGAGCGCTACGGGCCGGTGCGGGTCACCATCCACCTAGAGCCCTACTCCCACATCGAGGGATCCCAACCCTAGGAATGTTTCCGAAAGAACAAACGGTACCGCTTCGCCAACTGCCAAATCCTGCAAAGGCCATTCTTTGCCCTGGTTCCTAGGAAATAAAAAAACCCCGAGGCAGCAAATGGAGCTGCGCCTGATTATCGGGTGGGCAGCGAAAACAACGGCTAAATCGCTCCAGGAATCGACCTGCCGGCTGTGGGAAGTCTGGAAAAGCGAGGTCTGGATCCCCGGCAGCTACCCCTGCCCAAAAGTGGCGCAATTGTGGGGCCAAGGCTTGGGCCTGCTCCAGGGGCAAATGCAGCGGCGCAGAGGTTAAAAACTTAACCACCACCGGTTCGCTGCGCTGACCCATCCACTCCCGCGAGAACGCCTGCAAATCGGGCCAATCGGGCAGGGATCCCACCCGGTAGCTTTGGATGTGGACGTGGATCCCGGTCTCGCGATCCAGTCGGATCTCGACAAGGCGGTAGGGATGGGGAAAACTGACCAAAGAGCCGGTGGTAATGTCGTAAACCCCCCCTCGCCGGGCGATGTGCTGAATGTGCAAATGTCCGGTGAACACCAGTTGCACCCCGTAAGCTTGCAGCAGCCGCCGCAATTGAGAGGCATTCTCCAGCATGTAGCGACGGCCCCAGGGGTGGAGGGACTGCCCGCGCAGATGCTCGACCACGTTGTGGTGCACCATCAGCAGCACCAGCTCCTCTTCGGCTGCTGCCAATTCCTTTTCCAGCCAGGTCAGTTGTTCCGAAGTTAGACACCCCACCAACTGGCCCTGAGCATCAAAGTGGTTGGAATTGAGGCCGATCAAACGGATCCCTGGCTGCAACAGGCGGCTGTAATCCAAAGACCGCCTGTCCTCATAGCCAAAAGCTTGGTAGTAGCGGGGAAACTCTGGCAATGCCTCACGCTGGGGCACATCGTGATTGCCGGGCACCACAAAAGCTGGGAAAGGTAAACGGGCCAGGCGCTCCGCCAACCAGGCGTGGTTTTCCGGTTCCCCATGCTGGGTCAGATCCCCCGGCAAAAGGAGAAAATCCAAAGGCAACTGCACCAGATGCTGCAAAACTTGTTCCAGAGCCGGGATGCTCACCTCCACCAAATGAAACCGGTTGGGATGATCCCAAAGGGTGGAAGGAACAGTGATGTGGGGATCGCTCACCACAGCAAAGCGAATCTGCACGGATTCCTCCCCTTGACAACACACCGGGGGATCAAGCACTTCTGTTATTCTGGCATCCATCACGGGATCCCTCTACTCAGCATGGGTGAGGCATATCGGCCTATACCGGGATCCCCATACCTTTGCTGGTCGTAGGGCCTACAACCCACTAGCGCGAACGGCACCCGCTAAGGCTCAGGGAGCGGGGCTAGGCGTCAACAACTGCTCCCCTTGCAACATGCGAGCGGCAGCGCTGAACAACTCTTCCTCCAAGTAGGGCTTGGTGAAGTAGGCAGTGGCTCCCAGCTCCCGGGCTGTCTGCCGGTGCCGTTCTGCCCCCCTTGAGGTAAGCATAGCTACCGGAATATGCTTGAGGTTGCTGTCTGCCCGTATGCGGGAGAGCAACTCCAGGCCGTCCATGCGCGGCATCTCGATGTCGCAGAAGATGAGATCGCAGCGCAAGCCACCGCGAAGCTTTTCCCAGGCGTCCTGTCCATCGCGGGCTTGCTCCACCCGGTAGCCCACCTTTTGGAAGGACATGGAGAGCAGCTCCCGCACCGCAATCGAGTCATCCACAATGAGCACCGTGGTTTGATGGGTTTCCTCGACACGTGGCTCCGCAGCGCGACGCTCTGCCCAGAGGCGGCTGAGATCGCGACGGCGGCCTTGGGCCATATCCACCAGTTCAAGGACATCAGCAATGGGCAGCACGCGACCATTGCCCAGCACCGTTGCCCCAGAAATGCCAGGTGGTTTGGGCACAGGCCCGCGCAATTGCTTGATCACGATTTCCTGCTCTTCCACAAAGCTGTCCACCTGCAGGGCAAGGTACTGGCCGGCACTTTGGAGGACAACAATGGGGATGATGCCCTCATCCTGGGCAACGCTGTAGACCTCGGAGCGGCTGCGGCTGTGGCTGCGGCTGTAGGACAACAGATTCGAGAGGGGTTGGAAGGGAAGGCGTTGATCCCGCCAGGGAATGGAGAGCCGCCCCTGCTCGTCCGGCTGCACCTCGTCGACGGGAACATCCAGCATTTCCTCCACACCGTCGAGAGGAAAGGCGATCAGGGCTTTGTCGCTGACACACACCATCGCCTTGGAAATGCTTAAGGTAAGCGGCAGGCGGATGGTAAAAGTGGTGCCCTTGCCGCGCACGGAATCCACTTGGATGCTGCCGCGCAGATCGGTGATGTTGCGGCGCACCACATCCAAGCCAACCCCCCGCCCGGCCAGGTCGTCCACCTCGCTGGCCTCGCGGCTGCTAAAGCCGGGGTGGAAGAGGACGTTGAATACTTCGTCTTCGGTTGCCTGCTCTGACAGCAGCCCCAGCCTTTGCGCCTTGGCCTTGATTTTCTCCACCGGGATCCCGGCGCCATCGTCGGCGACAACGATGATTGTCTGGTTGCCTTGGTAGAAGGCCCTGACGGTGATCTTGCCTTCAGGGGGCTTGCCCAAGCGGCGCCGCTCCTCAGGGGGCTCGATCCCGTGCACCAGGGCGTTGTTTACCAGGTGGGTCATCGGGTCGGAGAGCTCTTCCAGGATGGCTTTGTCGATGAGGGTGTCGCGGCCTTCCACCACCAGGCTGGCCTGTTTGCCCGTTTTGATGGAGAGATCACGGACGGCGCGGGGCAGGCGGTCGGCAATTTGCGCGAAGGGCACCATGCGCGCCCGGTTCAGGCCTTCTTGCAGTTGGGTGGTGACTTGGCGGAATTGGCGGGTGATCTGCTCTGCCTCATCCACCGCAAACTCGATGTCGGAGGAAGACTCGCGTACCCGCACGATGAGCTCAATGATCTCCTGGGCCAGAGTGTGGAAGGCCGTAAATTGATCCATCTCCAGCTTGTCGAACTCTTGGCCGGAAGAATGCCCTCGCCTGCTGTGTCCGGCTCCCTCGCCATTGCGACCGAAGCCCACCGTTACCGTGCCGCCATAGGCTGAGCCGCTGCGGCTGGAGAACAGCGCCGACTCCAACAGGGAGCGGTCGTACTGATCCCGCATGCGCTGGCCCAGCTCCCCCAGTTGTTGCACCCGGCCCAGTAGGCCATCCAGAAACTGGCGCAGGCGAGTTTGGTTTTGCTCCATGCTGTTGCGAATGACCACCAACTCTCCCACCAGGTTGTTGATGGAGTCGAGGTGGCGCACCTCCACCCGCATCACAGGGTTGCTGAGGGCAGATCGCCGTGTAGCCGGTGCCGTGGGGGCGGCTGTTGCTGGGGCGGCAGCGACAGCGGACGGAGAAGGTGCCGGCGCTGCTGCAGAGGCCTGGGGGGCGACCTCGAGATTGACTAGGAGGGATTCCAGTTGGGCTGCGAAATCGTCGGCAACCTCGCCGCTCACGGCTGCAGGGGATCCCACAATGGGAGCGATGAACTCTTCCAGCTCAGGCGGCACCGCTGGTTCGGCGGCATCGAAAAGGGCGGCCAAATCGTCCAAACTTGGGGTAGGAGAGACTTCCGGCGCTTCTTCCTCCGAGAGCTGGGTCTCGCTGCCAAGAACAGTCGCGCTCGGGGCAGCCAAGAGCTCATCCTCTGTGAACAGGCTTTCCAGTTGGCTTGCCAGATCCTCTTCTGCCGGCTGGGAAGCTCCGCCTTGCTCTGCAGCAGCTACAAGTGGTTCTGGCTCAGGCAGAGTCACTCCCTCCAGATTGCTCCCTTGCAAAGCCTCTGCCTCGCCCAGGAAGGTGGCAAGATCTGAGGGGATCCCTTCCTGGGCGGCCTCCCTTTCTGCAAAGAACCGGCTCAGCTCATCCAAATCCACCTCGCCATCCATGGCCGAGAGGGATCCGCCGGCTTCTAAGCTCAGGGCTTCGGTTTCGGTCTCCTCGGCAAATAGAGCATTGAGGCGGTCGAAGGAAAACTCTGGCGAGGGGGCAGTGCCCGCCAAATCGGTAGGCTGTGTTTCCCCAGAGAGCTCTTCTTCCTGGGCCGGGAACACCTCCTCCAACCAAGCCCCCTCCTGGGCGTCTGCCGGAGTCTCGCCGGCGAAGAGATCGCCTAGGCCCAGCTCGGCCTCGAAGTCTGGGGTTGCCGCTGCCATTGGCTCGCCAGCAGCAGCAAATTCCTCCAACGTCGGCAAGGATTCCTCGGCAAAGAGGTCTTCCAGTCGCTCAACCGCAGCCGGGCCAGAATCCGCAACATCAAAAGAGGGCTCAAAAGCAACATCAAAAAATCCAGAAGGTTCGCTTTCTTCCGGCATCGACGAGGCTTGATCGGCTGCAGGGGTGGAGAAAAGGCTCTCCCAGCTATCTTCGGCAGCCTCATCCGCAGCAGAGTCGGCCAACTCTGGGGATCCCATCTCCCCAGAATCCCAGTCTGCCGGGGTGGAAAAATCCTCCAGCCGAATATCGGCGGGGAATTCAGCCCAGAGATCCCCATCCCCGATGGCCTGCTGAAGGGGTGGGGACGGCTCAGCCGCCCAAAGATCCGCCACCGAATCCCCATCGGAAATGGCCCCAACGTCAGGGAGCTCGGGCATTTCCTGCAGGGGAACATTCTCTACGGAGAGTTCCTCGAGCTCAAACAACGCCTCCACTCCGGCACTTGCGGCTTCCTCTGGGGCAAAGTCAAACACCTCCTCTGCGATTTCTGCAGCAGCTTGGGCCGGCACTTCCTGTTGTACAACCGTCCAGACGGCCTGGCTCGCTTCCTCAGCCCCTGTCAGCTCGGCAGGCTCTGCTGCCGCTTCACCCACCACTTCGGCAAACAGATCCGCCAGATCGGCCTCGACTCCCTCCTCCTCCAAGCTTGGGCTCGGTTCCGCAAAGGTCTGCAAGAAAGGCTCAGGAGAAGGGGGGATCAGCTCCGGCGGGAACTCCTCGATATCGGATAGCGCTTCTGCGTTGGCAAACAGCTCGTCAAAGGCCGAAGCGGCTTCTTCCTCCAGATCCAAGGGGGTGGCATGGAAGTCTTCCGCAACAGAGGCCAAGTTGGATCCCAGCCCATCCTCTTCTGGGTTTTCTGCCGGCACGGCGGCTGCTTCCCGGTCTTCCTCCCAGGCCGCTGCGGCCTCCGGCCAACTCAGATCTAGGCTCTCCTCTTGTGCAGGAGCGAGCAGGTTCTCTGAATCCAAAGCCGTGTCCATTTCCCAGAGGGATGCCGGCTGTTCCACCACTTGATCCCAGCTCGCTTCTGCGCTCTCCTGCTCCTGCAAGGATGTCTCGGCTTCTGGCATGGGCTCAGCTTCCCAGCTCCGATGGGGGGCAGCACTTGCTTCGGCAGGGATCCAAGCAGCCGCAGCCCAATCCTCTGGGGCATCTTCAGGTTGGGTAAACAGCGGCTCTGCCTCAGACTCCCCAGCAAGGCCAAGCTCGAAGAGCTTCGAGACCTCTGGCTCTTCGGGGGCTGCCGGCACAGGGCGGAAGGCCAGCAACTCTGCCGAGGGCTGGATGGTGTTTGCCGCTCCGCTGGCCAGAGCTTGGTGAGCTTGCTTCAGATCTCGCAGCACCGGCAGGGCCAGTTGTCGCAAGTTCTGGCCGGGATCCGCCAAAATCTCGACGATCAAGCGGGCTAAGTCTGTCCAGCCTCCCAGATCCAGAGCTGAGGACTGTCCCAAATCCTGCAAAGATTGCGCCAAAGCTTGCAGGGCCGGTCGGGTAGCTGGGTCGTCGGGACGTTTGAACAACTCCAGCATCTGGCGCAACAGAGCTGGGATCTGCTGATGCACCAGCACCTCCCAAGGATCCGGTGGGGCAGGGGGGGCGGCAGGGCGAGCCAGTTGTTGCAGTTCTGGAGAAGGGGCAACTTGTTCCGGCTGGCCGGCCAAAATGAGCTGCTGTCCCTGCTTCAAATCCCGCAGGGCGACCAAAGCCAACGTTCGCAGATCGGCGTCGGGGTTGCCCAGGGCTTGCCCGAAAGTTTCTGTCAACTGCTGCCAGCCCGCCAGATGATGAACTTGTCCGATCTCTTTGAGGACGGCGTTGGCCGCCACTAGCTGATCGCGAACGCCTGGCTGCTCCCCTCGCTTGAACAGCTCCAGCATCTGGCGCAACTGCTGCGGCACCACCTCTGCCATGTCCTGCTGCAGGGTACGGGCTGCCGGTGGCGAGACGGGAGCTGAGACAGGGCCCTCGCCCAGAAGATTTTGAATGTGCCTTTCGGTCTCTTGAAAAACCGGCTCCAATTCCGCCAGCGTGGTGTTGCCAACTTCTTCGGTGAGGCCGCGGGGGCTCTGTAGCTCCTCCAACAACATCGCAAGCCCATCAAAGGCCTGCAAGAGCAAAGTTTCCAGGTGCTGATCGACAGGCACTCCGCCGGGACGAGAGCGAAAGATGTTGAAAAAATCCTCCATGCGGTGGGCCGTCCGTTGGATGCTGGTGAGGCCCAGCATGGCGGCTCCCCCCTTGATGGAGTGAGCAGCCCGGAACAGCTCGTTGATCAGCTCAGGATCGCTCATGCTGTCGCGCAGGCTGAGGAGCCCTTGCTCG
Source organism: Synechococcus sp. H55.7 (assembly GCF_047462395.1). NCBI lineage: Bacteria > Bacillati > Cyanobacteriota > Cyanophyceae > Synechococcales > Synechococcaceae > Synechococcus > Synechococcus sp. H55.7. Next base: position 8,551 of record NZ_JANSJD010000025.1, on the reverse strand, counting down.
ATCGTTGCCAAGTGGTCGCGGGCTTCTTCAATGAAATAACTGAGGATCCGCTTCTGTGCTTCTTCGTTCATGGCAGGAGGCCCTTCCTACAGCCCACAAGTATGCATCAGTGATAACAGACCGACCAGGCTGAGCAAAGCGTTTGGCCAATGTTGCAAAGGGGGATCCCAGTGCCGTGGAAGAGCGGGGACTTCTCGTCCCTGGGATCCTTAGTCCCTAGAATGCCCTCAAAAAAGCAGATTTGCTCATTCATCCCCCACCCGGAAGCGACCGACGGAAGCCTGCAGCTCACGGGCAATGCTCACCAACTGTTGCAGCGAAGTCGCCACCTTCTGCGCCTCCTTGGAAGTCTCGTTGGCGGTCAACTCCACCGATTGCATCAACTGCGCCACCGAGCGAGAGGTTTCCGTCTGTTGCACAGTGGCCTGAGAAATCGCCCGCACCAATCCGTCGATCTGGTGGCTGATCTCGATGATCTCGTCCAGGCTGTTCTTAGCCTGCTCGGCCCGCCGTGTCCCCTCGATCACCAGTTGGGTGCCCTCTTCCATGGCCGTCATCACGTTGCCGGTTTCCGATTGGATCTGCAACACAATCTGCTCGATTTCCTTCGAGGCCTTGGCGGCTCGGTCGGCCAGTTGTCGCACCTCATCGGCCACGATGGCAAAGCCCCGTCCCGATTCCCCGGCTCGGGCGGCCTCAATACTGGCGTTCAAGGCGAGCAGGTTGGTGCGCGAGGCAATTTGTGAAATCAAGGCCACGATCTTAGAGATTTCCTGCGAGGACTCCGCCAAGCGCTTCACCTTGCGGGTGGTTTCCGCCACCGTTTCCCGGATCTCCAGGATGCCGCTGACCGTCCGATCCACCGCTTCTCCACCGCGAGAAGCTGCTTCTGTGGCTTGGGCGGTCACGTTGGCCGCCTCTCGGGCGTTGCTGGCCACCTCTTGAATGGACTCCGTCATCTCCTGAATGGAGTTGAGGGAGTTGGAAATCTCCTCCGCCTGGCGCAAGGCATCGGCGGAGAGGCTGCGGGCAAAGTCCTCATTCTGCAAGGCGGCATCGTTCACGGCGGCGGCGGCCCGCTTCACCTGGCTGACAATGTCTCGCAGACTGCGAATGGTCAGGTTGAAGGAGTCGGCCACCGCCCCCAGCACATCGGCAGTCACCTCTGCCCGCACGGTTAGATCCCCACGGGCAGCCCCTTCCACGTCGTCCAACAGGCGAATCACCTGGCGCTGGAGGTCTTCCTTAGCTTGCCCCTGCTCGGCAGCCCGCTGGTTCAGTTCTGTGAAGGTGGCCTCAATGGCAGCCGCCATCTGGTTGAAGCTGTCGGCCAAGCGCCCCAGCTCATCAGGGGCATTGACTGTGGCTCGTACTGAGTAATTCCCCTGGGCCAAGGCGGCAAAGTGGCCAGCCAGCTCTTGGGCGGCGGAGCGAAGGTGTTTGGCACTACTGGCCCCAAGTACAACCCCGGCTACCGTGCCGACCACCCCACCTCCGATGACGCCGGCCATCAAGCGAGCTCCCCCATTGGCCGGGATCCCCAGGCCAATCGCCAGCCCGGCAGCCAAACTCACCGCTCCTTGGATCAGCGCCGTGGCCAATTGCCGATCGGCAAGCGGGCGGTTGGCGAGCCCGGCAGATGTTCTTGTCCCTGCTTCGCCTGCACCAGGAAGGGGAATCGAGGCAGTGGGCAGGCCTTGAGGCTGCAAAACTTGGGCTGCTCCGCCGGCCATCTCTGCCGCCATCCCGGCCATCCCCTCGGTCGCCCCCTCATCTGGGTAGAAGACCGGCTCGCCGCCCTCCATGCCGGCCAGTTCGCGATCCAGGCTGTCCAGCTCGTCAAGATCGAAAAGGGCAGAGCCGGGACTGGCTGTGTCTTCATCGGGGGCAGGGATCGGCTCGCTCATGGGCGCGGCCAATTCCGTCGGCAGGCCCTCATCCAGGGATCCCCCTCCCTCCTCCTCAAAGCCGGGTAGGGACAAGCCCATCTCTTCGGGAAAATCTGCATCGCCGGCCAACTGCGTAATGGAGTCGGAGTCGCCTTCCAGGGCTTGCAAGTGCTCTCGGTCGAACTCGTTCAGGAAGGCAAAGTCATCCTCGACCACCGGATCGGTGTGAGGCCTGCTCTCTTGCGCACTTACCCGCCCCGAAATGGCCGGCGGCGTCACCCGCGGATGGGTTGGCAGCTGGTAAGATGGGAACAACGGCTCGGCCTCCGGCATCTGCAGCCCGGTCTCAAAGGGATCCTCGAATCCGCCTTCCTCAGCCAAAACATCCCCAGCGGCGGCAAAGGGGTCGCCTGCCATTGAGAAGGGATCCACTTCCTCTTCCCTGCTCTCCTCAAACTGCAGGAAGGGATCGGCGGCGGGGGACTCATCCGCCAACCCCTCTTGCGAGCGAAGCTCGTCCACTGCTTCTGAGGAGTCGGGCATGTCCGCCAGCTCCGGTGCCATTTGCAGCAGCTCCTCCAGCCCCTTGCGGGCCGACTCCAGCTCGTCGGGATCACTGGCCGTCTGTAGGATGGTGCTGTAGGTGTGGCGAGCTTCCAGCAACAGCCCGGCTTGCCTTTGGGCCGAAGCCAGCAGCAACTTGACGGCGGTATCCTGTGGCTGAGCAGCGGCCACTTGGTTCAACAACCGTACTGCCTGAACGTAGTCTCCCTGCCAAAAGGCGACCATTGCCTCGGTGAAGTCTCTCTGAGTGTTCGCGCTCGAAACCATGGATCCTCCCTTCCCTGCTTGGTTAGCTCTGTTCACGCTTCAACGCAGATGCCAACGGAACGCCCCCCAACACCAACACCTTCATCTCAGATACTATGTATGTAGGCTATTTCTCCCTCTGCCCATAGCGAGTACAAGAACACGTTTTTGCCGCCATCTCCCGATATAGCTGTCAAGGCAACCCCACCTTCACCAGGCTTGGCGCGCACTTTGGACAAGACCGGCTTTCCCCATTGTGAAGGAAGCCAGCCTGGCTCTTTGATAGGAACTATACACTCTCTTTTTGCCAAGTTCACAGAGGACTGCCTGTTAACTCCAACGATTGGATCTGAGGATGGCCGACTGATCCAGCAATGGCAGGCGGGATCCCGTCTCGGGCACCACCCATTCCCCTCGCAAGAAGGGAGCCATCGACTCAGGAGCCACGAGAACAGGCCGCACCGATTCCGTCTTCAGCCACTCCATGCCCACAATTGAATCCACGGCCAGGCCCATCAGCAAATCCTGTTGATCCATCACGGCCACCACAGGGAGCTCGGCGCGGTCGAGGTTGAGGGGCGGGCTGATCCCCAAAAATTGCCCCAGATCCGCAACCCAAATGATTTCGCCCCGCAAGTTCAGAGTGCCCAGCAGAACTGGCGCGACATTCGGCATGGGGGTAATTTTCTCGGGGCCGATGCTTATCACCTCCACAACCGCTACCGCCGGCAGCGCAAATTCTTCTCCGGTGGCGACCTTGAATTTCAGGAATAGCTCACCTTCGGGAGCCTCCATTTCCTGCAATTCTTGGGTCTCATCCCCCATCAACAGATCCAGATCCCCCAGCATGATGCTCCCCCGTATCGATGGTCTTGTGGAGGGGTGGCCGCCCCTCCCTTGCCCAGGGCCTAGAGCCCTTCTGGGCTCTGCCAGCAGGCATAGAAGCGGGATGGGCGGTTCCTAGCCTCTCAGTAATTGCTTAATCGTACCCACCAGTTCCTGCGGCTGGAAAGGCTTGGCAATGTAGGCATCTGCTCCCTGGCGGATCCCCCAGTAGCGGTCGAATTCTTCGCCCTTGGAGGAACACATGACGATCGGGGTTTTTTGGGTGAGCGGATCGGCCTTGAGGAGACGGCACACCTCGTAGCCATTCATCCGCGGCATAACGATGTCGAGCACAATCAGATCGGGCTTGCTTTGCTTCACCGCCTCTACGGCTTCCACCCCATCTCCCACCGTCATCACCTCAAAGCCATTCTCCTGCAGCAACTTGCCGATCATCTCTCGCTGCGATTGACTGTCTTCCACCACCAAAACGCGACTCATTTTTGGCCGGTCTCCTTGATCTCCCGCAACTGCTGTTTGATGGTAGCCAATAGCTCTTGAGGCTTGAAGGGCTTGGTTACATAGGCATCCGCTCGATTGCGCTTGGCCCACTCGATATCAAAGGCTTGATCTTTGGTGGAACACACGACGATACGGATGTGCTTGGTGCTTTCATCTCCCTTCACTTCCCGGCACACTTCGTAGCCGTTCATGCGGGGCATGACGATGTCCAGCACCACCACGTCAGGCTTCTGCTGACGAATGATGTCCATCGCCTCCACACCGTCCATGGCTGTGGAGACTTCCAACCCGCTCTCGGAGAGCAAACTGGAAATGGTCTCCAGATAGGTACGGTTGTCATCCACCACCAGCACTTTGCTCATGGTCATCTCGCTCCTGTTGTGTTTCGCGGGTCTGGTTGACCCTAGGGGCCACCTCAACCGAGATTTTGTCTTTCGACGCTTTTGGCCACACCTGGCCTTGTGGCCGTGGCTAATCCTATTTTTCGGCGTGGTTACTCCTCTGTCCAGTATTCCGCCTGCTCAGCCTTGTTCTCGATTTGGATTGATTGGGACTTGGCTACCCCGTGCCTATTCGCCGCCGCCCCGCTTGGGAGGTGGGCCCACATAAGATTCGACGACGGTCAACAACTCCTTCTCGGAGAAGGGCTTGCTGAGAAACTCGTTGGCCCCGGCCATGCGCGCCTTGATCCGGTCGGTGAAGCCGTCCTTGCCGGTGAGCATGATCATGGGGGTTTCGCGGAACTGGCTGGATTTGCGCAACATGGCGCACAGCTCGTACCCATCCAGCTTGGGCATGGCCACATCGCAGAGGATCATGTCGGGATTGAGGAGAAACACCTGTCCTAGGGCTTTGAGGGGGTTGCCGATGGTGGTGACCTGGTAGCCCTCGTTTTGCAGGATGAACTCCACGGTTTTTTGGATGGCCATGGAGTCGTCGATACAAAGGATGTGGCTGGGCTTGTCGCCGGCTTTGAGGGGACGGCTGTGCTGGGGCTCGGCAATCAGGACGGGCTCGGAGAGGTGAATCGCCCCTTGGCGAACATAGGGATAGATGGCCTTGGCCACTGCCAGGGTATCTCGGCCCAGGTAGCGACCCATCTGGCGAATGCTGGTTTTGCCGTCGGACCACTCGCTCAGGGCTTTGAAGACGGGGGCGGGCAGGGTTTGCTGGAGGGGGAGGGGGTTGACGATGGTGGGGGCTTGGTTGGGAGCCTGGATATAGGGATGTAGCTTTTTCCACTCCTGCACCTGGGTGACCATCTCGGTGAGCAGGGGGGTGACGGGGAAGGTGGTCAACTGGGGGGCCAAGGGGGATCCAGCCTCGAAAATGAAGGAGCCCTGGTGGAGGCTGAGCAGGTCGAAGAGGACTTCCCGCACCATGCCCAGCAGGATCTGCTTGCCTTGGCTGGGGTTGAGCTTGTGGTTTTCCAGCAAAGACCAGAGGCGGTTGTACTCGGGGGCATTGACCGCAGCTTTGGGAGGGATCTGAATTTCGTCTAGGGCGGCTTCCAGCTTGAGGCGGCGCAGGTAGTCTTTGAGGCGGGTGATGTTGCCTTCGCTTTCGGAGGCGTAGATGATTCGCCCATTTAGGAAAAAGACGAACCAGTAGGCGGAGCGGCTGGCCTCTACGAAAAGTTCACCGGTGCGCTGGCCCAACTCGATCAGTTGAAGGATGCTGCGGATATCGATCTCTTGTAATCTTCCCTGCATGGGATCCCTGCCTGGAGTTAGCAAGATACGACCATTATGACGCTAGTCTCTAATGGCTGCCGCCCTGCTTGTAGGACTATTTTGGAAACGGAGTTAAAGTTTTAAAAAGTTGGGGTTAAGCTTAGAGCCGAGTGCCTGCATTCCGAGTATCCTCTAGAGCCTGGTTCCTGCAAGACGTATGCTGCCGCAATTCACTGCCTGGGTGCTGGGTCCGCTATTGGCGATCTACACCGTCCTGTTTGTGCTGCGCATTTTCCTGTCTTGGTATCCGCAACTGGATACTTCCCGGCTGCCCTACTCCCTGGTGGTCGGCCTGACGGAGTTTCTGTTGCGCCCGACGCGCCGCCTGATCCCGCCGCTGGGGGGGGTGGACATGGCGCCTGTGGTGTGGGTGGGCCTGGTAACCCTGCTGCGGGAGCTGTTGCTGGGGCAGCAGGGGCTGCTGACGATGGCTCTGCACTAGGGCGTTTCCCTGGATCTGCTCAGCGACTTTGCAAGAGAGGGATCCGCTCGTCGGCCCCTTCCCGGATCTCCTCCTGTCTCTGTTGCAGTTGCCGGATCAGCTCCGGCACCACCTGGTAGAGATCCCCGACGATGCCGTAGTGGGCAAATTTGAAGATGGGGGCGGCGCTGTCTTTGTTGATGGCGATGATGGTCTGGGACTTGTCCATGCCGACGCGGTGTTGGATGGCGCCGGAAATGCCGCAGGCGATGTAGAGCTGGGGGCGAACGGTTTTGCCGGTTTGCCCCACCTGGTGGGCATAGGGGATCCAGCCGGCATCCACAGCCTTGCGGGAAGAACCGACGGCGCTGTTGGGGAAACAGGCGGCCAGCGCTCTCATCAGCTCGAAGCCTTCTGGGGATCCCAGCCCGTAGCCGCCGGAAACGATCACTTTGGCCCGCGTCAGATCTACGGCCTGGGAGAGGTTGCGCACCGTTTCCACAATGTGCAGCTTGAGATCCTCCGGCTCCAAGTTGACCGGCACCGGGATCACTTCCCCTTGGCGGGAGCCGTCCCACGGCAAGGGCAGCATCACGCCGGGGCGCACGGTGGCCATTTGCGGGTTTTTCCAGGGGCCGAGGATGCGGGCCTTGAGGGACTCGCCAAAGCTGGGCCGAATGGCGTACAGGCATTCGGGGAAGAGGCCGGACTTGCTGGGATCCCGGCTGTTGCTATACTCGAAGGGGCCGATGTCGAGCTCGGTGCAGTCGGCGGTCAGGCCGGTTTCCAGGTGGGCGGCCAGACGGGGGGCTAGGTCCCGACCGGTGGTGGTGGATCCCAGCAGGATGGTGTGGGGTGGCTGGGGCCAGCTTTTGAGCAGGTCCAGGATAACGCGGCGGTAGGGCAGGGTGCGGTATTCGGCCAACTCGGGGTGGTCGGCGATGAAGACCTGATCCGCCCCGTGGCCGATCAGGATCGGGGGCAGGTGAGCGATGTTGTGGCCGAGGACGAGGGCACTCAAGGTCGCTCCCAGCTTATCGGCCAGCCGTCGCCCCGCTCCCAACAGCTCCAGGCCGATGGGCTGCAACTCACCCTTGACCTGCTCGGCGAAGACCACTATCCGCTTATGATCCATAGAACCGTGACTCCTGAATTGAGATTGGGTCGAGGGCAATCTCATCTGTTGCGACGAGGTGAAGCAAAGTTTCTCCGGGTCAACTTTGTCAGCTTTTCACCGCCTAAAACCGAAAGCTTTCGCCAGCCACTCTGGGGCCGATAGGAGAGGGGACTTGGCCAACAGGACTAGGAAGTTGCAGCGCAGCGGAAGAGGTCAACGGCCTGCGTCAGTTGGCTGATCAGTTGCGGCACGGGCTGCCCTTGAAAGACCTGACAGTTGCCGCCGATTTCCCCTACTTTTTCGGTGGCGGCCACGATGGTCGGGGATCCCTGGAGGCCGCAGCGCTTTGGATCGGCCCCCACATCGTCCAGGTTGAGAATCTGGATGGCCTCGGCCCGTGCCGCCTCATCCCGCATCAACCGCTGCACCCGCTGCACGCCGCGTAGGGTGGGATAGGCCAGGCGCCGCGCCGAATTGGCCACCGTAATTAAAACCGGCAGCGGCACCGTCACCGTCTGGGATCCCCCTTCGATGGCCCGCCGCGCCACCAGAATCCCATCGCGGATCTCAAAAGCCTCGCAATAGGTAACCTGAGGGATCCCCAGCCGCTCGGCCAACTGGGGCCCCACCTGGGCCGTGTCGCCGTCGGTGGTCTGCAGCCCGCAGAAGATGACATCGGGCCGGCCCGCATAGCGAACCGTGTGGGCCAGGGTGTAGGCAGTGGCCAAGGTATCCGAAGCGGCCAGGCGGCGGTCGGTCATCAAAATGCCCCGATCCACGCCGTGGGCAATGGCCTCGTAGAGCACCTCGATGGCCGGCGGTGGCCCCATCGTGATCGCTGTCACCCTCGCCCCATGTTGCCGTTTGGTTTGCAGGGCCGCTTCCAGCGCATAGCGATCGAAGGGGTTCAGCATCCGCTTGGCCTTGGCCCGGTCGATCGTGCCGTCACTGTTGATGCCGGCTTTGGCATTTTGATCGGGAACTTGCTTAATGAGGACAAAAGTTTCCAAGGATATCAGCTCCCTAGCGATCCCCTCCAGACTAAGAGGGATCCCTAGGCAGCAGAAACTTATTCAGCTTTTTTTCGGGATCGGAAACGGTGAGCACTCTGATGAGCACTCTTCAGTCGCCTTTCTCAGCACATCAGTTGCTCAAGTATGAACTACCCCACCGCGCAGGCGGGTGGGGTTTCCCCATCCGCTTTACGGCGAGATTTTTGTCTCTTCCTCTGCCC